>DMJJ01000238.1 GCA_003452185.1 Verrucomicrobiales bacterium
GGCGATGCGGTAGATGCGGCCCCGGTCATTGCCGCTGTTGAGATCGAGGTGCTTCTTGATCGATTCCGGGAGCGACCAGGGGTGTTCGATCGTCTCGCGGTACATGTCGAGCACGTGGAGGGTGCCGTCCGGGGCATTGACGAACTGGACGGGGCGAAACCAGTTGTCCGTGCTGGCGATGAACTCCCGGTGGAGCTCGTCCGGGGGACGCTCGGCCAGGAGGTCGGGCCCCTGGTGGCGGAGCTTTTTGTGGTGAATGAGGTTGCTCCCGCAGTCGGCCACGAACACATCCCCCCAGTATTCCCGCGGGTACGCGTTCCCCCGGTAGACGGTGACCCCGGTGGCGGCGGTGAAGTAGCCCGAGGGCCGCCCCCCTCCCTCGATCATTCCCGGAACCGCCCCCGTCACACGCCACCGGGTGCGGATCACGCGCCACGGCTCGTCGGGGCTGATCCGGAAGACCTCCGCGGCAGGCCCATCCACGGCGATGCTCCGCCGGACCGGGGGGAGATCGACCCAGGAGCCCACCCGGGAGTAGCGATCCTCGTAAACGACCTGCTGCAGGTGGTCGCTGTTGCTCGAGACGAACTTGTGGCCCGTGTTGTCGAAGCACATCCCGTGCTGGCCGCCGCCGCTCTCCGGGCGGATGTCGAACTGGCGCGGGTCGAATGAAAAGTCGAGCCCCCGAAGGTCAATGGCGGGGCGTCCCTTGAAGCGGGGGGAGGTGACATGCCCCCCGCTGACGCTCGCCGAGCCGTGGATCCGGTTGTCGAGCCCCCAGTGGAACGAGTTGAGCAGGGCCTGGACATTCAGGTGGTTCAGGGAATCGGAGGCGAATCCCGTGAAAACCACTTCCCGGGTGTCCGCCACCCCGTCGTGGTTCCGGTCCTTGCAATAGAGGATATCGGGGGTGGTGCCGATGAAGACCCCGCCATGGTAGCAGAGGAGGGCCGTGGGCCAGGGAAGGTTGTCGGCATAGATGGTGCTCTTGTCATACCTCCCGTCGCCGTCGACATCCTCGAGCATCCGGATCCGTCCCAGGCGCTCATCCCGACGCTCGGAGTAATCCCGCATCTCGACAACGAAGAGCCGTCCCTCCTCATCAAAATCCATCGCCACGGGATCGACCACCAGCGGCTCCGCGGCGACCACCTGGAGGGTGAAGCCGGGTTTGACCTGGAAGGTCTTGAGAGCGTTGCGGACTTCCACCGGGGGGGTTCGGGGAAGATCCCCCGGGGCGACCTCCGGCTCCGCCCCGGAGGCTCGCAGGAGCCCCAGGCCGGCGGCAATCGTTGTCCGGACCAGATGCCGAATCGGAGGGTGGAGTTGCACTCCCGGAGGATGGAGGTTCCGGGCCCCGGGATCCAGCCGGATCGGGAAGGGGGTGCCGCACCCTCCCCCCCTGCCCCTCGCAGCGCGTGCGATCCCGCCCGCGTCACGAAGCAGAGGAGGGGGGCGAAAGAACGATGGCAAATGCACCCGGTCTGTGATCCGATTTCCGTCACATGCCGGAACTTCATCGGAAGCCCTGGTCGCTGCTGCCCTCCCTCGCGGGGTTGCTCCTGCTGCTGTGCCGCCTCGGTCCCGCCGCGGCGACGACGGCCGCGGAGCCCCGGTCCCCCGGGCTGGAGTCGGAGCTGATCTTTCCCCCCGAGCATTGGCACAACCACGCCTCCTGCATCGTGGAGACGCCGAGGGGGGACCTGATTGTCTGCTGGTTCCACGGCTCCGGGGAGCGCCAGGCCGACGACGTGAAGATCGAGGGGGCCCGCCTGCGTCGGGGCTCCCGGCAATGGAGCCCCCGGTTCCTCATGGCGGACACGCCGGGGTATCCGGACACCAATTGCGCCATGCTGATCGACCCCTCGGGACGGCTCTGGCTCTTCTGGCCAACCATCCTCGCGAACGAGTGGGACTCGGCCCTGATGAAATACCGTACCTCCACCCACTACGACCGGGAGGGGGCGCCCCGATGGGAAGAAACCGAGGTGCTGCATATCACCCCCGGGACCAATTTTGTGGAGGCGGTCGCCCGGTTCGCCGCCACCTACGCCCCGTACGTCGACCAGCACATCGGCGGGTGGCCCGGCGAGGACCAGCGGGAGGCCCGCCGCTTTCTGGACTACGCCAAGCTGACCCCGACGAGCAAGCTCCAGCGCCGCCTCGGCTGGATGACCCGGGCTCACCCGGTCATGGTGGGGGGGAACCGGCTCCTGGTGCCGCTGTACTCCGACGGCTACTCCTTCTCCCTGATGGCTTACACGGACGACGGAGGGAAGACCTGGGAGACAAGCACCCCGCTTTGTGGCGCCGGGAACATCCAGCCGAGCATCGCCCGCCGCAAGGATGGGTCCCTCTACACGCTGATGCGGGACAACGGCCCCCCCCCGAAGCGGCTTCTCCAGAGCAGCTCCTACGATCGCGGTGCCACCTGGACCCCGGTCACCGACAGCGACCTGCCCAACCCCGGGTCCGGGGCCGAGATCATCACGTTGCGCAACGGGCACTGGCTCCTCATCGGGAACGACACCGAGCATGGGAGACATTCCCTGGCCGTCTCGATCTCCGAGGATGAAGGGAGGAGCTGGCGATGGAAGCGCCATCTGGAAAAGGATTCTCCAGAGGACAACCCTGGGTCGTATCACTACCCGAGCGTGATCGAGTCGCGGGACGGGTCGCTCCATGCCACCTACAGCCACCATCCCGGGGAGCGGGGCCGCCCGAGGGATGCCGCCGGACGGTCGATCACGAAGTCGATCAAGCATGTCCATTTCAGCGAGGCCTGGGTGCAGGCGGGCGACCCCGCGGAGTGATCCGCAGCAGCGGCGGCGGCGGAGGCGGCGGAGGGGGGGGTGCCCGCCGTCCGGGGACGGGGTGACCCACCGTCATTCGAATGGGAATACCGTACTATCAAGTCGACGCGTTCACAGGGGATCTCTTTGCGGGGAACCCAGCGGGGGTCTGCCTCCTGGAACGATGGTTGCCGGATCACCTCCTGCAGTCGATTGCCGCCGAGAACAACCT
>DMJJ01000456.1 GCA_003452185.1 Verrucomicrobiales bacterium
TGCTTGAGGACAACAACGTGGCGCAGGATGGAAACGCCCATGACAACGTGGCGTACGGGATCTCGGGCAACGCGTTCGAGGTGCACGGGTACGGGCAGGTGTTCCACAACCAGGCGTACGACTCGACGACCGGGTTTGCCCTGGCGGGGGCGTCGGGGACGGTGCACGACAACACGGCGTGGGCGAACTCAAACGGGTTCTGGGCCAACAGCGGGACGGTTGCAAACAACCGGGCGTATGGGAACACGACCGGGATCACGATGACGAATGGTTGGGTGACGGTGACGGGGAACCGGGTGTACGACAACAGCCAGACGGGGATCTGGGCGGATCCGTACAGCGGGAACAACTACATCACGAACAACCTGGTGTATGACAACTCGGGCCGTGGGATCCAGCTGAACGGGGTGCAGCGCGGCGGCTACACGATGACGGTGTCGAACAACACGGTGATGGAGCTCGGGAGCAACGCGATCGAGGTGCTGTCGAACAGCCAGAACGTGGTGCTGAGGAACAACATCCTCTGGTCCGGCGGGACGGGACACTACACGCTGGTGGTGGCGGACGCGGCGCAGCAGGGATTCTCGAGCGACTACAACGACTTTTACACGACGGACGGGGCGCGGCTGGGGCAGTGGCAGAACGCGTTTGGGACGCTGGCGGACTGGCGCTATGAGCTCGGGTTCGACACGCACTCGATCTATGCGGACCCGATGTTTGTGTCGCCCGCCGGGGCTGACGGGATCCGGGGCTGGGGATCGGGCGAGGGGCTGAAGTTTGAGTACTTCGGGACGCAGGACTTCACGGGGACGCCGGTGACGACGCTCTATGACCGTGTGATTGCGTATGGGGCGACGTGGGGGTCGTTCCGCGGGCTGCCGGGTCCCGGGGACAACCAGAGCTTCCGGTGGACGGGTGAGATCTACCTGGCGCAGGCCGGGACGTATACGTTCGACGCGGCGACGCTGACGTCGCAGCGGCTGACGATCAACGGGACGGTGGTGATCGACGACTTCACGAACCCGTCGCGCGGGGAGAAGTTTGGGACGTATGTGGCGGCGTCGGCGGGATGGGTGACGCTGAAGTTTGAGGTGGCGGACACGGGGGGACCGGTGGAGGCGTACCTGGCGTGGTCGACACCGGACAACTCGACGTTCAGGTGGATCCGTGAGTATGAGCCAGTGGGAGCCGGGGCCGCGGGGATCGGAGCGGAGCACTCGGTGCTGAGGTATAACGCTGGCGGAGTATCGACGGGGTTGGATGACGACTTCCACCTCTCGTCGGCGGCCGGGAGCTATCATGGCGGGAACTGGCTTGCGGACCCCGGGACATCGCCTGCGATCGATGGAGGGGACCTGGCCTCGGCGTTTGCGCTCGAGGCGGCGGCCAACGGATCGCGGGTCAACCTCGGCTTCGAGGGCAACACCCCCGAGGCGTCGCATTCGAGCAGCCGCCTGATCCAGCTGCTCACCCTGACCGGCGGGGAGAAAGTCCGCCAGGGCCAGGCGGCCCTCATCCTCTGGAGATCGGCCGGTCTGGCCTCCGGTGACCTGCTCTCGGTGGAATTCTCAGCCGACGGCGGCCTGACCTGGACTCAGGTGGCCACCAGTCGCGTGAATGACGGCGGGTTCGCCTGGAACCCCACCACCCCGACCCAGAAGGGGATGATCCGCCTCACCAGCCTGTCGCACCGCGAGGTGGTCGACATCTCGAACGACACCTTCGTGGTGGGCACCGCCACCCGCAGCTTCTACGTCAACGACGGGACCACCGCGGGCGACCAGTACACGTCCGCGGTGGGGAACAACGCCAACAGCGGCACGACGCGGAACGACCCGATGGCCTCCCTGAACGCCCTGCTCGCGGCCTATGCCCTGGGGCCTGGCGACGTTGTCTATGTCGACACCGGCGTCTACAACCTTCCGACCAACGTCCGCATCACGGCGGCCGACTCGGGGGTGACGATCATTGGCCCGAGCTCCGCGGCCCCCATGGGGATTGATTACGCCCGATCGGTGCTTGCCGACGCCCCGCTGGCCTACTACCGGTTCGGGGATATCACCGGCACGGTGGCCAAGGATGCCTCCGGCAACCACCTCGACGCCACCTACTCGTCGGGGGTGAGCCTCGGGGCCCCGGGCGTCATCGCGGGCGACAGCGACACCTCCGCCTCGTTCAGCGGCACCAACAGCTATGTTCAGCTCCCGACGGGACTCAACCCGTTCACCAACGGCCTGACCCTTGAGGCCTGGATCTTCCCGACCGCCAACACCAGCTACCAGCGCTACTTCGATCTCGGCAATGGGCAGGCGAACAACAACATCCTGTTCCTGCGGAGCTCCACCTCGAACGACCTCTACGTGCAGGCGTTCAGCGGCGCGACGGCCGGCCCCACCGTCATCGCCTGGGGGGTGCTGGAGCTCAACACTTGGCAGCACATCGCCGCAACGATCGCCCCGGACGGGTCGACGGTCATCTACAAGAACGGTCGCGTGGTCGCCTCCGGCAGCGTCAACCCCCTCCCGAACGAGGTGTTGAACAGCAGCTACATCGGCCAGAGCAACTGGCCCATTGATGCCCCCTACACGGGGAGGATCGACGAGGCGGCCATCTACGGGACGGTCCTCCAGCCCGACCGGATCGCCGCGCACTACTACACCGGGACGGCCCAGGGGGCGCTCTTCTACCGCGGGAACGTCGGCTCCGGGCGCTACGCGCTGGAGATCGATGCTGCAACGGACGTCACCCTCAGCAATCTCCGGTTCACCGGGGCGGAGCAGGGGTTTGTGGCCTTCAACGCCGACCGCCTGACGCTGACCGGAAACGTCTCCTTCAACAACGCGCTGCGCGGATACTACGTCGAGACCGACGTCGAGGATGCCGTGATCCGGAACAACATCGCGTATGGGACAACCGGCCGCGCCGAGAACGATCAGGACGTCGGCTTCTACCTCCGGGGCACCCGCATGACGGTCGATGGGAACACGGCCTACAAGATCGGCTCGCAGTTCGGCGATGGAATCTACATTGATTCGGCCAACAGCCTGACCTTCACCCACAACCTGGCGTACAACAACACGAACGGGTTCACCGTCTATCTCTCCCAGGGGACGCTCCACGACAACGAGGCGCGCGACAACAGCCGCGGCCTCCTGGCGTACGACAGCGATGGGGCTCAACGCTCCACGGTCTACGCCAACAAGCTGCATGACAACGATACGGGTCTCTGGCTCGAGCCTACCGTCGAGGCCTACAACAACCTGGTGACTTCGAACCGGGGCCCCGGCATCTTTGTTAACAGCAACGCCAACGATGAGACGTGGGTCCACGACAACTACGTGGTGAGAAACGCCCTCGGCATCCAGGCCCGCGCGGGGCGCGTCTACCAGAACCGGATCGTCGGGAACACCGGCACCGGCCTGCTCCTCGACTACAGCGGGGTGTACGCCAGCGCGAACGTGGTGTACGGGAACGCCATCGGGATCGAGATCGACGGGTATTACGCGGGCGGAAGCCAGGTGCTGAACAACCTCGTCTACCAGAACGCCAACTTCGGGGTCTACCTCCACGGGGTGCAGTACAACGGGTCGGTGCGCATCGTGAACAACACGATCTACCACGACATCGGGAGCGCCTTCCGGATGGAGAACAGCACCCAGGTGGCCCTGCTGTACAACAACATCATCGTGATCAACGGCGGCTACGGCATCGAGGTGATCGGGAACGCGACCGGGTTCGACAGCAACTGGAACGACATCTACACGACGCGCCCCGGCGCCAGCATCGGAAAGTTCCAGGACTCGGCGAAGTCCGACACCCTGGATGCCTGGCGCACGGCGTCGGGCAAGGATGCGGCAAGCATCGCCGCCGACCCGCTCTTCATCGACGCGGACGGGCCGGACAACCTCCTCGGCTGGACCCAGCCGGATCCGCAGAGCCAGTTCGCCGACTTCGGCCTGGATGACAACTACCATCTCCGCGGGCACTCACCCGTGATCGATGCCGGCAACAGCAGCGTCGGCCCGGCCCTCGATTCCGAGGGGGCCGCCCGGGTGGACGACCTCGCCACGATCAACACCGGCGCAGGCCCGTACCGCTTCTACGACCTCGGGGCCTTCGAGTTCACCGGCTCCAGCGCCGACATCCTCCCGCCGGTGGTTCTTGGGCTCTCGCCCATCGGGATGCAGAACAACACCCTGAGAAACATCCATGTCAGCGGCTTCACGATCCACTTCAGCGAGCCGCTCCAGCCGACCAGCGCCCTGAGCTCCGCCGTCTACTCCCTCGTGGAAGCGGGCCCTGATCATCTGCTGGGGAACGGGGATGACGTCCCTGTGACCATCGCCGACATCGGCTACGTCCCCGGCAGCCAGGATGTGTTCCTCCACCTGACCGGGGAGCTTCCGGACGGCATCTACCGCCTGACGCTCCTCAGCGGCGCCGGGGCATCGCTCGTGGATCGCTCGGGGAACGCCCTCGACGGCGATGCCAACGGGACGGCGGGCGGGAACTTCTCCCGCGACTTCCGCCTCGACCTGACCGCCCCCGTGGTCGCGTCGGTCACCCCGAGCGGCTCGGTCGCATCGACGCCCAATCGGATCACCGTCGTATTCCAGGAAAACCTCCAGATGGACGCCGCCAAGGTGACCAACCTGGCCAACTACGGGCTGATCTCCTCGGTCGACGAGCAGTTTGGGAACGCGGACGATGTGAACGAGGCGGCCCGCATCACCGGGGTCACCTTTGACGCGGCGACCAAGACGGCCACCCTCACCCTGACCGGGGCGCTGCCCGCCCGCCGCTACCAGCTCACCCTCCGCGCCGCGATCACGGACCAGGTCGGGAACCAGCTGGGCAACGGAGCCGACTCTGTCACCCTCATCGACGTCGGGGTGCCGGTGCTCGATCCCGTGGGGAACCGTTCGGTCTACGACAGCAACACCCTCTCCTTCACCGCCACCGCGACCGATCCCGACCACACGGGCGCCCTCACCTTCACCCTCGGGGCCGGGGCACCGGCCGGGGCGAAGATCAGCACGGCAGGTCTCTTCACCTGGACGCCCGGTGAGGCCTTGGCCGGTCAGGTGGTCCAGGTGACGATCCGGGTCACCGACCAGAACACGCCCGCGCTGTCGGACTCCGAGACCATCGCGATCAGCGTGCTCCCGAACCCCGCGCCCGTCGTCCAGAGCTTCACCGTGAACGACGGTTCCGCCCAGCGGTCGTATATCCGGAGCCTCTCCCTGGGCTTCAACATCGACATCTCAGGAGCGCTCACCCTCGGGACGGGCCTGTCGCTGGTGAATCTCACCACCGGGGCCGCGGTTCCGGGCGGGGCCCTGGCCTTGAGCTTCCTGCCGGGCGGGAACACGGCCGTGCTCACCTTCCCAGGGCTCGCCGGGGGGCTTCTCCCCGACGGGAACTACCGCCTCACGGTCCGGGCCGCGGGGATCGTCGGGCCGCATGGGAAGCCGATGGCAGCCGATGCGACCTTCACCTTCTCGGCGCTGACCGGGGACCTGAACGGCGACGGCGTCGTCAACTCGGTCGACTTGTTGCTGGTCTGGCAGGAGCTTCTGAAACCGGCCGCCTCGCGCAGCCTCGCGGTCGATGTCAACGGGGATGGGCAGGTCAACCAGGCCGACCTCGACCTGCTGAAGGCAAACTACCTCGCCTCGACCCAGGCAACGGCCCCCCGGTTCCTTGGCTCGACGGTGAACTCCGGGCTGACGCAGCGTTCGCGGCTGGCGAGCCTCGCGCTTCAATTCGACGCCAACGTGGGGGCGAGCCTCACGGCTGCGGATTTCATCCTGAAGAACACCACCACCCAGGCGGTCGTGACCGGGCTGACGGTCTTCTTCGATCCCGTGTTGCGCCAGGCAACCGTGACGGCCCCGGCGCTGGCCGACGGCAACTACGACCTCACGGTGATCGCTGCGGGAATCACCGACGCTAAAGGGACCCCGATGGCGGCCGATGTCCACGTCGGGTTCTTCATCCTGGCGGGTGACGCCAATGGCGATCGCGTGGTGAATGATCTGGATCTTCTCCAAGTCTGGCAGGACACGACACGTCCCGCAGCGAGTCGCAGCCTCAACAACGATCTCACGGGGGATGCCCAGGTGACGGCCGCGGACGTGGCCGTGGTGGAGGCTCACTACCTGGCAACGCTGGCCCCGGCCCCGGTGCCGCCGACGCTCCAGCTCCGCTCCATCGGGCTGGCCGACGGGGCGGTGGTCATCGACCCGGTCGCGACCCCGTTGAGCCTCGCCAACCCGCCCCCCGCGACCCAGGGGGCGGCGACGGCCCCGATGACGCCTTCGGCGGCCCCCGCTCGCAGCCTGATCGGGGCCTCAAGTCCCGTTGCGCCCGCAGCGGTCGCCGGACGGGAGCCGTGGCTCTCGACCGGGTCCGGGGTGTTCGCTCCGTTCTGGGCCCGGAAGCCTGTCGTTGGATTTGAACAGCCGTCCGAGGAACGAGGCACCGACCTGTGGCAGTCCCTCCGTGAGGAGGGGTTCCGCCCCAGGGGCGTCCACCGCAGGGGGCCGCAAAACCCGGGATCACGCTTATGAAGAGTAAAAAGTGGAGCCCTTTCGTATTGGGCTGGAGTCTTCTGGTCGCCCTCCTGCTTGCCATGCCGGAGGCCCGGGGGCAGGCGGTCGCCGTCACCACGCGCCTTGAGACCAACCAGATTCCCGTGGGAGGAGCGACGGTGCTTCACGTGTACGCCCAGGTGGTGCCCGCATTGAGGGCGACCTCGGATCGGATCTTCGCCTGGTATGTCGACCTGGGGAACACGAACGCCGCGGCCGCACGGCTTGACTATGTCGGCATGGTGAAGCCGACGAGCGACAAGGACCCGCAGCTCTCATCGCTGGGATCCGACCAGGGGGCGAACCGCAAGGGGATCTATGACACGTTCCTGAACCTCCCGGGGGCGGGGGTCGCCGCCCCCGTGGAACTCCTGACCATCCCCGTGGTCGGGGTGGCTCCCGGGGTGACCCGGTTTCGGGTGACGGCTGGAAGCGGGGTCCCGCAGCTCAGTTCGGATTTCCTGGTGGCTCCCAAGGACTCGTCCGTGCCGGGGTTTGGGGGGGACTATTCCGCAGCCGTCGCCGACCTTCAGGTGACCGGGTCGGCTGCCTGCTCCATTGCGGTTCACATCGAGCTGATCTCGAACGGCACGCAGCTGAAGATCACGTTCCCTCTCTGTCCCGGGCATGATCACTTTGTGGAGAAAGCCTCCGCTCTGGCGAACCCGACCGTTTGGGCCGCGGTCCCAGGCGGGCCTCACAATACCGGGTCGGTGGTGGTGGCCAACTCCGGTGCGGGTGCGTTCTTCCG
>DMJJ01000409.1 GCA_003452185.1 Verrucomicrobiales bacterium
ACGTCAGGAGGTGGGCCCGCCCCCGGGGCGGGCCTCCCCACTCCCTCCGGCCAACGGCCGCTCTTGCTCAGCCGGGGTGGAGGGACATGCTCGCGCCCACGACCTCGTGACCTCGGTCGCTACAGCCGAAGGAAACCGGAGCCGTTCCGCTTCCCCTGCCACCGACCCGCCTGCCCCTTCCCCAAGCCGTCCCCAACTGATAAGGTCCGACCCGTGACCACCATTCGAACATTGGTCTGGCTCGCCATCGCCACGCTCGGAGGCATCGGCTACTGGACCCTCTCCACCCATCGCGGGGAACAGATCAGCTCCGCCTACCTGCTGATGGCCGCCCTCTGCACCTACGCCATCGCGTACCGCTTCTACTCAAAGTGGATCGCCGCACGGGTCCTGGCCCTCGACGACCGCCGGGCCACCCCCTGCCAGGCCCACGAGGACGGGAGGGACTTCGTCCGCACCAACAAATGGATCGTCTTCGGACACCACTTCGCGGCGATCTCCGGCCCCGGCCCGCTGGTTGGACCGGTCCTGGCGGCCCAGTTCGGATACCTCCCCGGAACCCTCTGGATCCTGATCGGGGTGGTGCTCGGGGGGGCGGTGCAGGACTTCATCATCCTGTTCGCCTCGATGCGACGCGACGGGCGGTCGCTTGCCCAGATGGTCCGCGAGGAACTCGGCACCGCTGCCGGAACCCTCGGCCTGGTGGCCATCGCCGCCATCATGATCATCCTGCTGGCGGTCCTTGCCCTGGTCGTCGTGAACCTTCTGGCTGAATCCTCCTGGGGAGTCTTCACCGTGGGGGCCACGATTCCCATCGCCCTGCTCATGGGGGGCTACCTTCGGTTCTGGCGCATCGGGAAGGTCATGGAAGTCAGCCTCCTGGGGGTGGCGGGCCTCCTGGCTGCGGTCTGGGGGGGACAGTTCGTGTACGGTCACCCGGAATGGGCCCGGTGGTTCACGTTCGGAAAGGAGACCCTCGGGTGGGGAATCATCCTCTACGGGTTCGCCGCGAGCGTCCTCCCGGTCTGGCTCCTGCTGGCACCGCGCGATTACCTCAGCACCTTCATGAAACTGGGAACCATCCTGGCGCTCGCGCTCGGGGTGCTCTACGTCTTTCCCGATTTGAAGATGCCCGCCATCAGCAAGTTCGTCGATGGCTCGGGCCCGGTCGTCCCCGGGGCGCTGTTTCCCTTCTGCTTCATCACCATCGCCTGCGGGGCGGTGAGCGGCTTCCACAGCCTGATCGCGAGCGGCATCACCCCCAAGATCATCACCCGGGAAAGCTACGCCCGGTCGATCGGCTACGGGGCGATGCTCCTTGAGTCCCTGGTCGCCGTGATGGCGATCATCGCCGCCTGCACCCTGGATCCCGGGGTCTACCTGGGGATGAACGTCGCCGGCCCCAAGGCCGACGTCGTGCGCAAGGTCGAGGCGTCGGGGCTCCGGTGGTGGGCCCGGGATGAGTCGACGCCGGGGAGGTTTGTCGATACCCCCGTAACCGTGTCGGTGGAGCGAATGGACGCCCTGGCGCGGGAGATGGGCGAAACCACGCTCTTCGGGCGAACCGGGGGTGCGGCCACCCTTGCTGTCGGAATGGCCAACATCTTCTCCACCGTGACGCGCGGCCGGTGGCTCGATCTTTGGTATCACTTCGCCCTGATGTTCGAGGCGCTCTTCATTCTCACCACGCTGGACGCCGGCACCCGGGTGGGCCGCTACCTCCTGCAAGATTCGCTCGGCCACCTCTGGAAACCGCTTGGGAACATGAACAGCCTCCGGGCCAACCTCCTTGCCAGCCTCCTGGTCGTGGGGGGATGGGGGTTCTTCCTGATCGCGGGGGTGCGGGATCCGGACGGCGGGGTGAAGGCGCTCTGGCCGATCTTCGGGATCGCCAACCAGCTGCTCGCCAGCATCGCCCTTTGCCTCGCAACCACCGTGGTGCTCAAGATGCAGCTGGGTCGGCCAGGAGCGACGGGCGGTCGTCCCGCCCTCGCCCTCGTGACGCTGATCCCCCTCGCATGGCTCCTCTCGGTAACTCTCACCGCGGGGATCCAGAAGATCGCCCACCCGGATCCCCGCATCGGATTCCTCGCAAGCCTGCGAGCCCTCGAAACGAAGCTCCCGGACCTCGAGGCCCGCCTGGCCACGGCCCGCGCGGGAAACGACCCCGCGGCGCTGCAGGCGGCGGCCAAGGGGGTGCGGGATGCCCGGACGCTCCAGTTTAACAACCGTGTCGACACGGCCGTCACCGGGGTATTTCTGACCCTCGTGGCCCTGATCGTCGCCCTCAGCCTGCGGGAGTGGCTGCTGCTGCTCGCCCGGAAACGAAGCCCCAGGCTGAGCGAGACCGATCCGGTCTGGCTGCCGGACTACGCACTGAACGCGGGCCGGCCGCTTGGCCTCATCGGGTGGATCGCCCTCGGGTTCAGCATGGCCCGGGAGCTCTCGGGAGAGGCCGCCGTCGATCGTGCAGAGAGCCGGGTGGTCCGCCTCTGCGCCTGCAACCCCTCTCCCCTGGGACCGTTGATCGACGTCCGCCCGGTCTGCCGTGCCCAGGCCTACGTGGAAACGCTCGAGGCGAAGTACCGCACCCCCAACCGCTGTTGCTGAACCGCCAGCCTCCCCAATGAACCTAGGACTCTACGGCGGCTCGTTCGACCCGGTCCATCTGGGCCACCTCCTGGTGGCCCAGGCGGCGTGCGAGGAGCTCGCCCTCGACCGCCTCTTTTTCATCCCGGCCGCCCAGTCCCCCTTCAAACCCGACCGGAAACCGGCCCCCGCGGCCGAACGACTCCGGCTTCTACGGCTCGCGCTCGCCGGAAACCCACGCTACGAGCTCGACCTGCAGGAAGTCGAGCGGGGGGGAATCTCCTACACGATCAACACCGTCCGTGATTACGAGCGACGTTTCCCGGGAGCCCGGCTCCATTACCTCATCGGGGCCGACCACGTCCCAAGCCTCCCCAAATGGCGGGAGGCCCCGGAGCTGGCCGCGCGGGTCGAATTCCTCGTGATCCCCAGGCCAGGCGAGGCCTCCCTCCCCCCGCCCCCCGGGTTCCAGCTCCGGGAGTTGCAGGGGTTCCCCTTGAAGGTCTCCTCCTCCACCCTCCGGGAACGGATCCGCCGCGGCGCCTCGATCCAAAACCTGGTCCCCCCGGCCGTCGAGGAGGCGATCCGAAACTATCGGCTTTATCTCGAGGGGTGATCTGGTGAAGCATGGGGGGGATGGAAGCAAAGAAACTCGCTCTACTCTGCCGTGAATTGGCAGAAAACCGGAAGGCGGAGGACATCGTGCTCTTGGACGTGCACGAGCTCTCCTCCATCACGGATTACTTTGTCGTCTGCTCCGGAACGAGCGAACCCCACCTCAGGGCCATCGCGGACGAGATCCTGACCAAGCTGGAGAAGGACCACGGGGAGCAGCCCCGGGCCCGGGACGGGGGGATTGCCTCCGGGTGGCTGGTCCTCGACTTCTTTGACGTCATCGTCCACATCATGCACACGGAGACCCGCCGTCGGTACGATCTGGAGGCGCTCTGGGGGGATGCCCCCCAGGTCAAGGTGAAGAAGGCGCGCAAGAAGGCGGCCTCCAAGGCCTCCACAGCGTAGGGGAGAGGCGCCGCCCCGGGCGGACAACAGCTTGGTCGGTGCGAGGTTGGGTGGGCGTTGACCTCAGTCGACGTTGGCTTTGACCATCTCGTCGAGCACCCGCTTGAAATCGGCCAATCCCGTGGCGGGGACGATGATCGTGTCCCGCCGACCGTTCACATCCTCGGTGATTCTCAGGAAACGCCCCCGGGCGTTCTGCCGCAGGGAGAGCACGAAGATCTTGCGCTCGATTTGAACTTTTTCCGTCTTCAAGGTCTCCTCAGCCGATCCGGGCCGCGCCGCTGACCCGTCATAAGGAGACTCTCCATAACCGCTTGCAGACTCGTTCGACATGCCTAGTCCTTCCCCAGTCGCCCCCCCGGGCAGGGAGGCGGTCCTGAAAGTGCCACCTTCTCAAGGTTGTTTATTAACCTGAAATGTCAACCCCTCCACTTTCGTAGAAGGGAGTGAGACCCGATGAAGCTGGGAATTCCGAACTGGAGAAGACGCGATGGCCCTTCCACCCGAGCCCCTTACCTGCGACAGGCCGGCCCCCCGCCTGCCGGGGGGGGCCACGGGCCGAGACCGGAGGTCACGGATCGAGGGAGTCGGGGGTGCGGAACTTGGTCTGCGTCACAAAGCGGGGGCCATGCGAGGCCGTGAGGACGCGCCAGGAGAACACGAGGACCACAAGGCCGAGGGCCCCGTTCGTCGAGAGCCAGAGGGTCGACCAGAGCGGGTAGCCCCGTTCCGCGCGGGCCCGATCCTCGGGGGTGGCGCGGGGGTTGCCCCGGGCCCAATGGGCAGGGACCACCGCGCGATCGAGCTCCAGGTTCCCCAGGAGGGCCAGCACGAGCAGGGTTCCGAGCATCCAGCCGGTGGCCCGGGAGATCGGCCTTCCGATGTAGACCCACTCGGCGATGTGGTGGAGGAAGGAGACCGTCAGGCAGGTGTACTGGAGAACGTAGAAGCGCTGCCAGAGCATGAGGCCGGCCCCGGTGGCATGCACATCCCCCAGAACCCAGCGGACCGCCGGCGTTGCAAAGAAGGGGGCCACCGCCAGGAGGTGGAAGGCGGAACCGCCCAGCCAAACTGCGGCATTCATCACTCCGACGAAGCGCAGGAACGTGATCACCGGCGGACGGTAGGAGGAAACCACTTCAGTGCCAAGCCCCGTTTCCAGCCTCCCCCGCCTGCCCGGCAGGCCCCGGCCCCGGGGCTCGCCTCGGGCCTTGTGAGCCCACCCCCGGGACCGTACCCTCGGGTCATTCACTGGCTGCTCCAGTCACCACGCCGCCTGCCGGGACTGCTCCTCCTGGCGGGGTGGCTTGCCGCCGGCCCGGCGCCGGCCGCACCGGCCCCGGCTTCCTCCGCGACCAACGCCGTGGTGGTGCTCGCCCTCGAGGGGGAGAAGGCGAAGATTGAGATTTCACGCGCGGGGGCCTCCGACTGGGACCCGGCCTATGTGGGCCAGCAGCTCCGCCCCGGCGACCGCGGCCGCACCGGCCCCTCAAGCCGGCTCACGCTCCGGCTCTCCGACCTCAGCGTGATGCGGGTGGCCGAGCGGAGCGAGTTCACCATCAAGGAACCCCCCAAACCGGACGAGACCCACGGCATCAGCCTCTGGCAGGGGCTGGTCTACCTCTTCCATCGCGACAAGCCAGGCTCCACCCACATCGACTCCCGCACCTCCACCGCGGCCACCCGTGGCACCGAGTTCTCGGTCGAGGTCGATGCCGCCACGGGGGCCATGACCCTCACCGTGCTCGCCGGGGCGGGAGAGCTCGCGAACGGGTCGGGAACCCTGCTCCTTCACCCGGGCGAGGCGGGGCGCTCCGAGGCCGGAAGCCCGCCCCATCGCACCCCGAAGATCGATGCCCGGCAGGCCATCCAGTGGGTGCTGTACTATCCCGGGATTCTCTCGACCGAAGACCTCGACTGGGGAGCTGTCGACCCGACCCCCCTCCGCGAATCCCTGGCTGCCTACGAAGCGGGCGACCTTGCGGGAGCGTTTCGAGCCTATCCCCCGGGACGCCTCCCTGGGACGGAGCCCGACCGGGTCTATCGGGCGGCGCTCCTGATCTCCATCGGGCAGATTGGGGCCGGATCCGGGCTCCTGGAGAAGGCCCCGGGGCCGGGGCTCTCGGGGGCCCTTACACGCCTTGTCGACACGGTGAGGGGGACCGGATCCGCCGGGCCCTTGCCGGCCGGAGGAACGGCGAACCGGACCGCCACCGAATGGATGTCCGAATCCTACCGGCTGCAGTCGGCTCTCCAGCTCCAGGCCGCGCTGGAGGCTGCACGGCAGGCCACGGTTCTCCGGCCCCGGTTCGGGTTCGCGTGGGTCCGCGTGGCGGAGCTCGAGTTTGGCTTCGGACACCGCGCCCGGGCGGAGGAAGCCGTGACGCGGGCGTTGGAACTCTCTCCGAAGAATGCGCAAGCCTGGGCGATGAAGGGATTCCTGGCCGCGGGAGCCTCCCGCGAAAAGCCGGCCCGGGACGCCTTTGAGCACGCGATCGCGCTCGACGGCGGGCTTGCCAACGCCTGGCTCGGACGGGGCCTCATGCGACTCCGCGCCGGGGATCTGGAGGGAGGGCGCGAGGACCTTCAGGTGGCCGCGTCGCTGGAGCCCCAGCGGGGCATCCTCCGGAGCTACCTGGCCAAGGCGTGGCAGCAGGCGGGTGACCTGCCACGGGCCACCCACGAGCTGGAGCTCGCCCGCGAGCTCGATCCGGGGGATCCCACGGCCTGGCTCTATTCCGCCCTCCTGAACCAGCAGCACAACCGCTTCAACCAGGCGATCCGGGACCTCGAGGAGTCGACTGCACGCAACGACAACCGGGCCCTCTACCGCTCCAGGCTGCTGCTGGACCAGGACCGGGCCGTCCGGGGGGCGAACCTCGCCGGCGCCTATCAGGACGCCGGGCTGGGGGAGCTCGGGCTTGCGGAAGCCGCCCGGGCGATCTCCAGCGACTACGGCAACTACTCCGCCCACCTCTTCCTGGCCAACAGCTACAACCAGCTCCGGGATCCCCACCAGGTCAACCTCCGGTACGAAACCCCCTGGCTCAGCGAGTACCTGGTGGCGAACCTCCTCGCCCCGGCCGCGGCCGGAACGGTCTCCCAAAGCCTCTCCCAACAGGAGTATTCCCGGTTCTTCGAACGCGACGGCTTCGGGATCGTTTCCCAGACCGAGTATCTCAGCCGCGGGGACTGGCTCGAATCGGCCGCCCAGTACGGCAGGTTCGCCCACATGAGCTATGCCGTGGAGACCAGCTACCGCTCCGAGCGCGGGCAACGCCCCAACGAGGACCTGGAGAGCCGGTTCGTTGACGTCCAGATCAAGCAGGAGCTGACCGCGGCGGACAGCATTTACCTCCAGGCGATCTACTACGACGCGAACGCGGGGGATCTCACCCCCTATTACGACCCGGCCCAGGCAAGCGCCTCATCCCGGCTCCATGAGACACAGCAACCGATTCTCCTGGCCGGTTACCATCACGAGTGGGCACCGGGAGTGCATACGCTCTTCCTCGGGGGCCGGCTCTCGGATGACCTGTCGTATCGGAATCCCGCCTCGCCGAACCTTCTCTTCGTGACGGGAGGGGGTGGAAGCCCGGTGGCGTTCCCCGTGACCACCGACCAAACGTATCGGAGCCAGATCGAGATCTACACCGCAGAGCTCCAGCAGATCCTCCAAAGCGGGGAGCACACCTGGGTGTTCGGAATCCGAGGGCAGAGCGGGGAGTTCAATGCCCACAATACGTTCAACGGGGACGTTGCGGTTCCGGGCTTCATCAGTGTGCCGGTCGACCCTGTCAGCGAGGTGGGGGCTGATTTCTCCAGGATCAGCGCGTACCTCTACGACCACTGGCAGGTGGCGCCGTCACTCCTCCTCGTGGCCGGGCTCGGATATGATCGTGTTCGCCACCCCCTCAACCACCGCTTCGCGCCGCTGGTGGCCGGGGAGGAGACCATCGACCAGCTCTCCCCGAAGCTCGGGCTGGTCTGGACCCCGGGGGAACGAACCACCGTGCGCGGGGGAGTCTCACGATCGCTCGGGGGGGCAAGCTTCGACCAGAGCTTCCAGCTCGAGCCGTCGCAGGTGGCGGGCTTCAACCAGGCGTTTCGGAGCCTGATCCCGGAATCGGTCGCCAACGCCAACAGCGGGGCGGAGTTTCGGATGGGGGGGATCTCCGTGGAGCAGCGGCTCACCTCCAACACGTGGGCGGGGGTTACCGCCGAGTGGCTGGCCTCGGATCTCGAGCGCACGGTCGGGACTCTCGAGTTTGGGATCCCGATCGCGGCCGCGTCCGCGCGCCAGAAACTCGACTACGAGGAACGCTCCCTCTCCGCCCACCTCTTCCAACTGCTCGGGCAGGAGTGGTCCCTGGGGGTCCGATACCGCCTCAGCCAAGCGGCCCTCGACCAGCCGTTTCTCGACCTCCCGGCGTCGGCATTCCCATCCCCTCCTTTCGGATCGAGCTCCGTCACGGCGCTCCAGCATCAGGCCAGGATGTTTGTCCAATTCCAGCATCCGGGAGGCTTCTTTGCGCTGGCCGAGGGCCTCTGGCAGCAGCAGCACAACCGGGGCTATCTTCCCGACCTTCCGGGGGATGATTTCTGGCAGTTCAATCTCCACGCCGGCTACCGGCTCCCCAACCGCAGGGCCGAGCTGCGCGTCGGCCTCCTGAACCTGGCCGACCAGGACTATCGGCTGAATCCGTTGAACCTGACGGAGGTCCTTCCCCGCACCCGCACTCTCGCCGTCAGCCTCAAGCTGAACTTCTGAACCCC
>DMJJ01000058.1 GCA_003452185.1 Verrucomicrobiales bacterium
GAGGCGCTGATCCGGAGCTCCCCCCCGGCGGGCATCCGGTCCCGGGCGCTGACCGCGAGATTCAGGAACGCCTGCTCCAGCAGGGCCCGATCCCCCCGGATCGATGGAAGCCCCGGCTGCAGGTCGACCTCGAGGCGGATATCCTCCCCGAGGGTCTTCCCGAGCAGCTCCGCGAGTTTTCGGAGCAGGGGGGCGAGGTCGAGCGTTTCCAGCTTCACGGGGCTTCGTCGACTGAAGGCCTGCAGCTGCAGCGTCACCCGGCCGGCTTGCTCCACGGCGTGAAGCAGTTGTTGCATCGCGTCGCGACTCCTGGGGCTCAGGCCGGTCTCCTCGCGCAGGATGTCCGCCTGGCCCCGGATGACCGTCAGCAGGTTGCTGAACTCATGTCCGACCCCCCCGGCGAGTCGGCCGACGGCCTCGAGGCGCTGGGAATGATGCAGCTGCGCCTCAAGGGTCGCCTGCTCGGTGGTTTCCAGCACCAGGGCGTGCACCAGCGACCCGGCAGGGTAGGGGAAGAACGACCAGGAGAAGACCCTCTTGTTTTGCGTCCAGCTGACACGAAGCCGCTTCTCCCCGGTCAGCAGACATTCCTCGACGATCGCCGCCGCCTGAGGGGGCACACACCCCGCCGGGTGCTCCCGCCCGAGGGAGCGCGCCATGTCGAGCGCCGCCTCGTTGTAGTAGGTCAGCCGGGCGTCGGCTGAAAACATCAGCACCGGGTTCGGGTTCTCCTGCGCGAAACTCGCCAGCCCGGCGATCGCTGACTCGGTTCGTCGCTTCTCCCGCTGGTCATGAATCACGAAGAGCCTCGCCGGCTGCCCATGAAACCCGATCTCCGCACCCGTGAGCCATGCCTGGACAGGAACCCCCCCGGTGCCGACCAGCGTGACATCCATCTCGAGAGGATGCTCGGCCGAGGGGGCGCGGCTGAGTTTTTCCTCCAACCCCTCCAGATGTTCCGGGGCAACGAAGGAAAGGAGCGGACGACCCAACAGGTCGAGGGGACTCCCCCCGGCGCTCAGCATCAGGCCGAGTCCCTGGTTCGCGTGCAGAATTCCATCCGCCCCCTCGATCGCCACCCCCGCCGTGACAAGGTCGGCCAACGCCTGGAACCGATGCTCGGCCTCGCGCAGGTGCTGGTCCGCCCCCTGCAGGTCGAGCCGGAGATCGGTGTTCTCCACCGCCCGGTGGGTCGCCAGGGGGAGCCGGTCAAGGCACGACCGGAAGACGTAATCGAATGCCCCCATCGCCAGCCCCTCCAAGGCCCCAGCCTCCCCCGGGGCCTCGGTGATCAGGATCACCGGAGGATGCCCGTCCAGCCGCCGGAGCAGCTCGGAGGTCAGCCGGGTGGTGATGAGGGGATGCGCCTGGTCGAGAAGGATCGCGTGAAACGGGTGGATCCGACACCGCTGGTAAATCTCCGAGGGGGCGGTCAACACCTCAGCCTTGCCCCGCCATCCGGAACGCTCCAGGTGGGCAAGCCAAACCCTCGCCTCCTCGGTGCTCGAGGTCACCAGCAGAAGATCGGACATGTGGATCCCCGGTGCGTCAGGGATCGGAGTCTTCGCTTGCATAGGTCACGTCCGTGAATCGCTCGCCCGCAAAGAGGCCAGACACCCCGCCCCGGACCGCCATGCCCAAGGTCGCCAGCATCCCGACCCGCTGTCCCGGCACAACCCGATACAGCTCAACTATGTGAAACGCAAGTCGTTGCGGTTGTCACGTCAAAATTATCTTACTTAATGGAAGGATTAGATTGGGCTCTTCATCGGCTGGGCCTGAGTTGCTGTGTGGGAGGCAATGAAGAGTCGGATCGGCTCTTCCATCGGCTTGACTGTGGCGGTGCTGCCTCGGAGACTCCGCGGCGATTGATGCGTTTGTTTCTCCAGCCGATCGATTTGGGTTTCTGCCGGCCTCCGCGGGGCCGGGTCACCCCTTGTTTGTTGGCTGAACCTGCTGCTGCATGAAAAAGCCCTCCTTGCTGATCATTTTCCTCACGGTGTTTATCGACCTGATTGGTTTCGGGATCGTGTTGCCGTTGCTGCCGCGGTATGCGGAGCGGTTTGGGGCCCATGGGTTTGAAATTGGCGCGGTGATCAGCTCGTTCTCGCTGATGCAGTTCTTTTTTTCTCCCTGGTGGGGGCGTTTGAGCGACCGGATCGGCCGTCGCCCGGTCCTCCTGATCAGCAACGGGGCCTCGGCCCTGTCGTACGCGCTCTTTGCCGTGGCCGCGATGTTCCAGGGGGAGACCGGCCTGATCGTTCTCCTGATTTCCCGGGTGGCTGGAGGGATTTGCGGCGCGAACCTCTCGGTCGCCTCCGCCTACATCGCGGATGTCACCACCGCCGAAAACCGGTCGAAGGGGATGGGGATGATCGGCATGGCCTTCGGGCTTGGGTTTATCCTGGGACCGGCGATTGGTGCCTTTGCCGCTGGAAAATGGGGGTTGCAGGCGCCGGGGTGGGTTGCTGCGGCGATCTGCGCCGGGAATTTCATTCTCGGATGTTTCATTCTCGTGGAGAGCCGGGTGCCGGGCATGAGCAACGCGGCACCCCGTCCGAAGTTCGCCCAATGGAAACACACCCTGCAGCAACCCCACGTCGGACTACTGATTGCCGTCTTCTTTCTGGCAACCTTCTGTTTCACCTGCTTCGAGACAACCCTCCCCCTGCTGCTGGCCTCCTCAGGGCTGCATTTTGATGAGACGGGGATCGGCTGGCTGTTTGCCTACTGCGGGCTCATGGCGGCGTTTGTCCAGGGGGGAAGCATTGGGAGGTTGGTGAAGAAGTTCGGCGAAGCGAAGCTCATCTGGATGAGCCTGGTGGTGGTGGCGGCCAGCCTGGCCCTCATCCCCCTGGCGGCCAAGCTGGGGAGCCTCCTCGTGGCCCTTGGGCTTTTTGCCATCGGATCCGGCATCAACCGGGCGCCGACGATGGGCCTGATCTCCAAGAACTCCCCCGTCGACGAGCAGGGGGCGAGCCTCGGGGTTGCGCAGAGTTTTGGCTCACTGGCCCGCATCCTGGGTCCCCTCTTTGCAACGACCCTCTACGCCCAGTCTCCCAAGCTCCCCTACTTCATCTGCGGCGGCATCGCCCTCGCTGCCGGGGTGATCGCCATGGGTCGGATTCACGATGTGACCTCGGCCCGGCCCGCCACCCCGCCAAACTCCTGACCCCGCTCCCCGTGCCTCCGGGCGCTCTCGTTCCGACGTTCCCCGGGCCGGGGGCTGCCCCGTGCATCTACCGGTAGACGCCGAGTCGGAAGAACCTTGCTCCGGTGGCCTCCAACTCAATGAAGGCAATTTGCGCTCTTCCCTCACCCCAAATGGGGGCCAACGCCGGCTCGAACGGACCTTCCGGGGAGGTTCCCGAAAGCAGGGTGTAAACCCGGCCCGGTTTCCCGAAGAACTCGACCTGGAAGCCCGTCGGGTTCCGGCTCAGGGTGATTGCCGGGGGGGAGGGGGTTCTGCGGATCGCGTAGTCAAACGAGGTGGAGCTTCCATCCGGCAGGTTGGCTGAGTGGATGATTTCGTAGTCGTTGTCCGAGGGTTTCAGCATGACCCAGTACCCGTCGCCCACCCCCTCGGTGATTGCGGGGATGCTCGAGAAACCAGGGTCCAGGGATGAGAGCAGGTTCTCCGGCGGAAGATGGATCTCAAGGCCCTCGACGCGCCGCTTCAGGCCGTCCCACATCTCCACCGGGAGCCCTGCCCAAGGGGCTTGCGGCACCTGGACGCCGAACAGGAGCTGGGAAGGGAGCAACGGGCTGGCCGCGGGGCGGAGCAGCGGGCGAAGCCGGTTGCTGGAGGCGATCCCCGGCCCCTCGCTCGCCAGGGAGGTGAGGGAGGCGACCAGGGGGAAGAGCAGGTACCGGTCTTCAGGGACCAGAACCTCCGGCACCCTCACCTGCAACGGGCTTTGCTGCACTCCCGGGCCGATGTTCCCGGGGAGGAACCACACGGGGCCTCCGTCGCCGGCGGCGGGCTGCGTCCCCTGGTGTCCGAGGAGCGGGGAACTTCCGGCCGGCAGGCTCAGGCCCCACCGCCACCACTCGGCGATCCAGTCACCCATGGGCCTCCCCGCCACGGGAGTGGCGGGTCCACCCGTGACCATGGCGAAGGGAAGGTCCTGAACCGTGAAGGTGATGAGGGCGTTGGCGGGGGAGTAGAGGCGCTTTGGGGACTCAAGCCAGAGGGAATGGTCGCTCATTCCCCCTTGCGTCCCCACCAGATGGAGCACCCCCGAGAGGGTCCCATGCGCCGGGATTGGCGGCAGCGCCACCGAGAGCAGACCGTTGGTCACGAGCGTCTGAAACCCCGGAGTGAGGCTCTCCACGGTTCTAAACTCGAGTCCCGGATCAAGCGCCAGGCGCATCACGATCCCCGTGGCCCGCAGGCCGCCCAGGCAGTCCACCCGGAACGGGAGCTTCAGATCCGAGTACGGATAGGGAGAGGCGCTGTTGTAAACATACTCGTGGCTGCCGGGGTAAAGGATGAGATTGTCCGGCGCGGTGCGTTCGATCTGGAGGATGGAGGGAGAGACAGCCACCACCTCGGTGAGGTTGCTCGCGTAGAGCCGGTAGTTCTGGAGCCCCGTGTAACTGGAGTTGGTGATCGAGAATCGAACCTCAGGGCCGGTCGCCGAAAACGCCTCCTCCACCCCCTGCCATTCGTTGGAGAGTAGAATGAGGAAGGGGGGAGTGCCGGCGAGGCGAAACGAGAAATCCCGTGATTCACCCCACGGGATGGTCGTCGGAACCGGGAGACTCAGAAACGCCGGGGGGATCGCCAGCGACACCACCGCCACACGGCTCGTCGTGCTGCCGGAAGAGTTCGAGACCACCGCCCGGTAAAGCCCCGCCTGGGAGGGGTCGAAGTTCGTGAAGTCGAGCTCTGCGGACGTCGCCCCGGGGATTGGAGTGTCGTTGAAATACCATTGAATCCCGGATCCGGTGAAGTTCTTACCCTCCACGAGGAGCCAGCCGGTGCGTCCCTGAGGGATGAGGCGATCCTGGGGCTCCGTGGTGATCACCGGATAGAGGATCGCGGAGACGTTCATCACGGCACTGGTCAGGCTTCCATACGCGGTCTTCATCACCAGCGAATAGGCGCCTGCCTGGGTGGCCTTGAACGACGGGAGGATCAAAGGGTTGGTCTTGGCCACCGGGCTTCCGTTGGCGTACCACTGGAGGCTGAGCGGTCCGGTCCACTCCAGGTCGACCCCGAGCGTGAGCGGATCCCCCGGAACGATCGCCACGTCCCCGGACTGGCCCCGCACCCTCGGGAGACGCGACATCATCACCTGGGCGGTGGCGCTGGTGATCGACCCGAGCCTGTTGGTGATGATCGCAAAGTACGCCCCCTCCTGGGCCGGAGCCAGCTTTGGCAGCGTGAGCACCGGTTCGGTGGCGCCGGGAATCGCGATCGACTGGAAGTACCACTGGTACGCGAGGGGGGATTCGCCCGAGGCGACCGCCGCCACGGTGGCCGGCTGGCCGGGAAACGAGGAGGTGTCGACGGGTTGGAGTACCGGGAGGGGTGGGCCCACCCTGGGCCGGAAGGGGGTGTAGAACGTCACGCTTGCACCTGCCCAGCTCAGGACCGGCCCCTGCGCCAGGGTCGCTTCCTCCCCGGCGGTCCCCCATTCCGTCGCCACCACCCCCGCGGTGTCGACGGTATTGTTGACATCAATCACGGCAGACTCGGGAAACAACCCCGGCCCATGCACCGCGATTCCGTTCGGCACCGCCTCGTACCAGTAGCCATCCACCGCGGGCGATACTCCTCCCATCAGAGGCGTTCCTTGCACCGTTCCCAGCGACCTGGGGGAGTCGGGGTTCGACAGGTCGAAGTCGTGCGGACGGCCATCGCTGGCGGTCACCCGGAGCCGGCTCCCCACCAGACGCAACGATCGTATTCCCCCGTACGTGGGGAGCTCGACATGACCCCTTCGGACCGGATGGGCCACGTCCGAGTAGTCGATTACCGCGAATCCGGTGGTCCCTTCGGAGACCACTCCCAACGGTTCGCCGAAATCAGCCGAGATCACGGGATCCGGGAGATCCAGCGATCCAACCAGGGCGGGGTCGTCGGGGGTTCCCAGGTCGAAAACAGCCAGTGCGTGTTCCCCTCCCGCCATCAGGAGCCGTCCCCCCAGCTCGCGGAGCATGACCGGGGCGTTGGTGTAACTCCGCACCTTCCGAATCGACGGCAGGTTGGATGGGTCGAGCAGCGTGAGGACCTCCCCGACCTGGGTGTAAACCCGGGATCCGATCGGCCAGACCGCAGCGGCGGGTTCCGGGAAGCTCCCCAGGCGCCGGGGGTGGGCCGGCTCCGAGAAGTCGATCAGTTCCACCGAGCCGTCGGTGGCCAGGTATGCCGTGCTCCCCCTGACCTTCAGATCCCGCGCGAGCCTCCCGTCCAGGGTGGGGAGTTGCGAGATCCGCTCAAACCCGGAGGAGGTCGTGGCGTCGAAGACCCGGAGCACCCCCGCCGAGGGGGATCCGACCCAGTTCCCCTTCCACCCCCAGGGTGAGAAGTCGAAGCTGTAACCAATGCGCCGGGGCTGTGCCGGGTTTGCGACATCAAGGAGCAGGCAGGCCGCGCCCCCCACCACCGTAGTCGTGCCCGCGACTTCTATGGAGGAGGCGTAGGGGGGGGCTGCGGTGTAGGATCCGAGGAGCTTGGGAGCGGCGGGTTTCGCGGCATCGTGAATCTCCACATCCCCTGCCCAGGTTGTGGCGTAGAGCAGCCCGCTCCGGCCCGAAACCCGGGCCAGTTGCGCCGGGAGGTTGGCCAGGAACCGTGCCGCCGAGAGATTCGTGATCGAGTAGACCTGCACGGGGGTCTGCACCGGCGACATCGCATAGAGGGTGGTGCCGTCCACGGATACCCCCGAGAACCCGTTGGGGCTCGTCAGGCGCTGGAGCCGCTGGGGGGCGGCAGGATTTGAAAGCGAGAGGATCTCGATGGCCCCCCCACCGGTCACCACGATCGCGGCGTTGGTGAGACCCACGACCTTCGAGGCGCCATCCGCCGGCGAGTACGTGGCGATGCGGGTGGGGTGGTTCTCCGCGCCGATCTCGTAGACATGAAGCCCTGCCGAGCCGTCGGCGACCAGGAGTCGTTCTCCCATCCAGGAGGCTTGGAGGCACTCGCCCGGGGTGTCGACCCAGGCGATCGACGCCGGCTGACCCCCCTGCTGCCACCGCAGCAGCTCGAACCCCAGGGCCCCCTCACACACCGCCGCAAGGTCTCCCCGGGAGCTGAAATCAAATACCACCCCTCCGGCCTGGAGTGGGAGCTGGGCGACAAGACTCGGGGAAGCCGAGGAGGGATATCCCATCGCCTCCCGCCCGGGGACAAGGAAACCGAGGAGGAGCACCAAACCCCATTCGATCCATCGCCGGCGGGATGCACGGTGAGTCTCCTGGTCATGGGGTGGGACAAGCATCATTGGCGCCTTACGGTTGAGCCATTTTGATACCTCAGGCCGGGGTGCTTGTCAGTCGGAAAATCCACCCCCCGCGGGACGACGGCGCCGGTGGCCTGGCGCTTTACTTTCGCCTGGCCCGTGGCTTGGAAGCCCGCACGACAGCGCCGATCAGGATATGGCCGCAGGGGACGAACCCCGCGCGTTGGAGCGTGTGACGGGAGGCGACGTTGTCCCGATTGCATCGCGCCCCTGGCACGTGGCCCCCCTCGTAGCAAACCCGCTTCAGCTCCTGCACCAGAAACGACCCGAACCCCCGACGACGGAACGCCTCCTTCGTCTCCATGTAGATATCCCCGTACGGGCGGTTGTAGTGAAACAGGATGCCTCCCGTCGCGACCACCTGGCCCTCGACCTCCAGAACGCCCCGCCACCGGAGCTGGTCTTTGGAGGTGTCCGGGGATTCCTTTGCCGTGGGGTGCCGGAACCGTGCCCCACCCGGACGGTGGCAGGTTGTCACCTGGTCATGAAAGAGGATCGACTCGCTGGCCACCTCTCTCGAAAAGGCGTGGAGCATGGCCGTTGCCTGCACGTCGTTGCTCTGGACTTCAATCGCCGTCGCCCGACTCGCGTCCAGCAGGGCCTGAAAAAGCCCGAACAGGTGCAATCGCCCGTGAGGCGCCACGTAGAACTCGTACACGGTCGGCTTCCCCTTCCACGGGCCGGCGATTGCGACAGAACCGTAGCCGACTGGGATTCCATCCACGGAGAGCAGATATTCCTCCGTCCAGCCGGGGCGCACGTGGATGGAGTCATGGATGATCTGACAGGCCATCTCCAAACGAAACATGTCCCGCCAGAGAACAATCTCGTCGAGTGTCGATCGGCGCGCCAGGGTGTCCATGCCGGATTGTGGTCTGGATGGATCGGCTCGACGAGTGGTAAAAGCCCCCTCCCCGCCTCAGAGGTCGTCCAGGGCCTTCAAAGCCTTGCCGACGTGCTCAAACTTGGACTGCCAGTCGGCCAGCCGCTTCTGGTGCTCGGCGAGCACGGAGGCCGGAACCTTGCCGGTGAAGGCCGGGTTCGCGAGCTTCTCCTCCACCTTCCGGATCTCGAGGACATACTTCTCCTGCTCCTTGAGCAACCGGGCCTTCTCGGCATCAATGTCCACCAGTCCCTCGAGCGGGAGGTACAGGTCCCCGAGCGCCGTGCTGACGCTGACGACCCCCTTGCCCCCGGCATACTCCGACTTCAGCTCGAAGGCCTCGGCGTTCAGCAGCAGCTTGAAGATCTCCACCTCCTGGGCCGAGAAGGATTGCCGGGGGTTGAGGATGAACCGCACCTTTCGCCCCGCCGGGACGTTGGAGGTGCGCTTCAGGTTGCGGCCCTGGGAGACAAGCTCGAACTGCGCATCGACGTTCTCCAGGTAGCAGTCGTCCAGCCCATAGTGGCCGAGGAAGTCGGCGTCGAACGGCTTCGGCCAGGGGGCGTTCATGATCGTCACACCCCCCTGGTCCGACGGCATCTCCGCGCTGTAGCCCATCGCGTGCCAGAGCTCCTCGGTGATGAAGGGCATGAACGGATGGAACATCCGGAGGGTGTGGGCCAGGACAAAGTCGATCACAGCGAGCTTCGCCCCTTTGCGCGCCTCGTCCGTGCCGAAGAAGACCGCCTTGGAGGCCTCGACATACCAGTCGCAGTACTCGTTCCAGAAGAACCGGTAGAGGGTCTGGGCCGCGGCGCTGAAGTTGTACTCGGTGAAGGCGGTGTCGAGCTCGCGAAGCGCGACGTTCAGCTTCAGGAGGATCCATTTGTCCTCGCTGGCGAGGGCCCGGGGGTCGATCTCGGCCTCGGTCTCGCCCCCCTGCATCTGACGGAAGCGGCAGGCGTTCCAGAGCTTGTTGGCGAAGTTGCGACCGAGCTCAACGTTCTGCTCGTCGAACAGAATGTCCTGGCCGAGCGGCGCGCTCCGCATCACCCCGAATCGAAGGGCGTCGGCACCGAACTTGGCAATCAGGTCGAGCGGGTCCGGGGAGTTCCCGAGGCTCTTCGACATCTTGCGGCCCTGCTTGTCCCGGATGATTCCGGTGTAATAGACGTCGTGGAAGGGAAGGGCCCCCATGTACTCGAAGCCGGCAAAGATCATCCGCGCCACCCAGAAAAAGATGATGTCGGGTCCCGTGACCAGGACGCTCGTGGGATAGAACTTGCGCCGGGTCGCGGCATCCATCGTCTCGTAGGCCCAGAGCCAGGAGCTGAACCAGGTGTCGAGCACGTCCGGGTCCTGCGTCCACCCTGCGCCCGTCGGGGGCTCGACATCACAGTGGATCTCCTGCTTGCCGTTCTGCTGCCGGTACCAGACCGGGATCTGGTGTCCCCACCAGAGCTGGCGGCTGATGCACCAGTCCTGGATCTTTTCGAGCCAGTGGTCGTAGACCTTGGCCCAGCGGTCGGGATGGAACTTCATCTTCCCCGAGGCAACCACCTCGCGGGCGGCCTCAAGGCTCGGGTATTTCAGGAACCATTGCTCCGAGAGCCGGGGCTCAATGGGGACGTCGGCCCGCTGGCTGTAGCCGACGTTGTTCTTGTACGGCTCCTCCTTCTCCAGGAGCCCGAGGGCTCCGAGGGCCTCGACCGCCGCCTTGCGGGCGGCAAACCGGTCGAGCCCGGCCAGGTCCCTGCCGGCCAGGTCGTTCATCGATCCGTCGGCGTTGATCACCTCGACCACCGGGAGCTTGTGGCGCTGCCCGATGTCAAAGTCCGCCCGGTCGTGCGCGGGGGTGACCTTCAGGACACCGGTCCCGAATTCGAAATCGACATGTTCATCCCCCACGATCGGGATCCGCTTCCGGTCCGCGGCGTACTCCGACGGAAGGGGGCGGAGCACATGTTTCCCGATGAGCCGGGCGTAGCGCGGGTCTTTCGGGTTGACCGCCACGGCCGTGTCCCCCGGGATCGTCTCCGGCCGGGTCGTGGCGATGGTCAGGAACGTCCCCGGCTCCTCCGCCACCTCAACCTTGAAATAGTAGAGGAGTCCCTGCTGCTCCTTCATCTCGACCTCCTCGTCCGAGAGCGCGGTCTGGGAGGCGGGGCACCAGTTGACCATCCGCTTGCCGCGGTAGATCAGCCCCTTGCGGTAGAGGTCGACAAACACCCCGGCAACGGCGCGGGAATAGTCCCGGTCCATGGTGAAGCGTTCACGCGACCAGTCGCACGAGGCTCCCAGCTTCTTGAGCTGCTGGATGATGATCCCGCCGTGCTTCTCCTTCCATTCCCAGACCTTCTCAAGGAACTTCTCCCGCCCGAGATCGTTCCGGTGCTTGATGAGGCCCTGCTTCTTGAGGGTCCGCTCGACGACGGTCTGCGTGGCGATCCCCGCGTGGTCGGTGCCCGGGAGCCAGAGGACCTCAAACCCCTGCATCCGGGCCCGGCGGGCCAGGATGTCCTGGATGGTGTTGTTGAGGACGTGTCCCAGGGTGAGCATCCCGGTCACGTTCGGCGGGGGGATGACAATCGAGAAGGGGGGCTTCGCCGAGGCGGGGTCGGCCGCGAAGCACTTCTTCTCGGTCCAGAACTGGTACCAGCGGTCCTCGACCGCCTGCGGCTCGTAAGCTTTGGAAATCTCGGGCATGTTCGGAAACGGTTTTCGATGTTCGGGTCAGATGGGGCGTGCCGCGGGGATCCGCCGGGCGCCCCCGGGGTCGGGCGGCTCCGGTCTTATCGGCGCGCCAGGCGGTATTCCATGCTGTCGACAAGGGCCTGCAGGCTCGCCTCGATGATGTTGCCGCTCACCCCTACGGTCCCCCAGCTCTGGCGCCCGTCGGTCGACTCGATCAGCACCCGGGTGCGGGCCGCCGTGCCGGTCCCCGCGTCCAGGATCCGGACTTTGTAGTCGGTGAGGGTGACCTTGGAGAGCTCGGGGAAAAAGTTCACCAGGGCCGCCCGCAGCGCGGCATCCAGGGCGTTCACGGGGCCATCCCCCTCGGCCACCGTATGCGCGGTCTTCCCCTCCACCCGCACCTTGACGGTCGCTTCGCAGATGGATCCCGCCCCTTCGCGCCGCATCGAGACGTGATACCCCTCCACCCGGAAGGGAACCTCCCGGTGGGAGAGCGCCTTGCGGATCAGGAGGGCCAGCGATCCCTCGGCCGCCTCGAACTCATACCCCTCGTGCTCCAGCTCCTTGATCCGGGAGAGGATCCCCTTCAGCTCCGGCGTCTCGTTGTCGAGTTTGAAGCCCAGCTCCTGGGCCTTCATGAGGATGTTGCTGCGGCCCGCGAGGTCGCTCACCAGCACCCGGCGAACGTTTCCCACCACCTCGGGGTTGATGTGCTCAAAACTGTGGGCGACCTTCTGCACCGCGTTCACATGCATTCCCCCCTTGTGGGCGAAGGCCGTGGCGCCGACCCACGGCGCCCGGGGGTTGTGCCGGATGTTGGCGATCTCGTCCACGAACTGGGAGATCTCCTTCAACTTGCGGATGGAGCCCTGGGGCACGCTCGTGCGCTTGAGCTTGAGCGCGACGCACGGGATGACGCTCGTGAGGTTGCAGTTCCCCGTCCGCTCCCCGTAGCCGTTGATGGTTCCCTGGACGTGCGAGGCTCCGGCATCCAGGGCGGCGAGGGCGTTGGCCACCCCCAGCCCGATGTCGTCGTGGGTGTGGATCCCAAGCCGCACGGCGAGCTTGTTCCGGGTGGTCTGCGTGATGCGGGCGACCTCGGTCGGGAGCGACCCGCCGTTCGTGTCGCAGAGGCAGACGATGTCGGCGCCGGCCTCCTCAGCCGCCCGCCACGTGGCGAGCGCGTAGTCGGGGTCATCCTTGTAGCCGTCGAAGGAATGCTCCCCGTCATAAACCACGAACTTCCCGTTCTCCTTCAGGAAGCGGACCGTGTCGGCGATCATCGCCAGGTTCTCGTCGGGCGTGGTCCGGAGGACCTCCTTCACATGGAGAAGCCAGGTCTTCCCGAAAATGGTCACCACCGGGGTCTCGGCATCCAGGAGGAGGCGCACCTGCTCGTCCTTCTCGACACTCACCCCTTTGCGGCGAGTCGAGCCAAAGGCTGCGAGCCGGGCGTTCTTGAACTTCTTGCGGCGGGCCTGGGCAAAAAACTCGATGTCCTTTGGGTTCGACCCCGGCCATCCCCCCTCAATGTAATGCACGCCAAACGCATCCAGCCGCTCCGCAATTCGCAGCTTGTCCACCACGGAAAAGTTGATGCCTTCACCCTGGCTCCCATCGCGCAGGGTGGTGTCGTACATTTCCACTTCGGGTCTGGTCATAAAACCCGGGCTCACCGGGAACGTGTCTTGTAAGAGAATCAGGGCAGGGTGGCAAACCTCAATTGACGGGGGAAATGGGCCGCCAAAGGGCCGCGCCCGAGGTTGTTGCGTCGCCCGAGGAGGGCTTCATCCAGGCCTTGCATCCCCGGAACCCCTTGGTAGCGTGCGGTCCGTCGCCCCGCTCGGGGCCCGATGCAACCGACACCGCCAACATAAACCAGGCCACCCCCATCCCCGCCGCACCCCCCCATGAACGCCATCCGACTCCCCTTCGCCGCGCTCCTCACCGGCATCCTCCTCACCGCCGGGCTCCCCGCCTCCGCCGCCGATAAGACGTACCAGGTCACCGGCACCATTGTTTCCGTCACCGACGCCGCCATCACGGTGAACAAGGATAACGAGAAGTGGACCGTGGCGCGGGACAAGGGAACGAAGCTCGCCGGCGACCTCAAGCCGGGAACCAAGGTCACCATCTACTACAAAATGGTCGCGACCGAGGTCGAGGTGAAGGAAGCCAAGAAGAAGTAACCTGTTCCGACCGACGCCTCCCCTCCCGGGGGGGGGCCTTTACTCCGACGAGGGAGATTCCTTGAGCCCCTTCACCGCCAGGGGATCCCCCGCCTGGAGGTCCCGCGTTCCCAAGGCGGCGAGGAAGCCGCCGGCCTTCGCAAGCGTCTCCTCGTATTCCGCCTCGGGGTCGGAATCGGCCACGATCCCGGCACCCACCTGGAAATGGGTTCGCTCCGGCTGACAGATCGCGGTCCGGATCAGGATGCTCAGCTGGCTCTCGCGATTGAACCCCAGGTAGCCGATCGCCCCCGTGTAGGGGCCGCGGGTCACCGGCTCCAGTTCCTCGATGATCTCCATGGCCCGGATCTTCGGCGCCCCCGTGATGCTCCCCCCCGGGAAGCACGAGGCGAAGGCCTCGAGATGCGTGGTCCCGGGGCGCAGCCGTCCTTCAACCGTCGACACCAGGTGCTGCACCTGGGCGTACCGCTCAAGCTGCATGAGCTCCGGGACCTGAACGCTGCCGTACTCGCAAACCCGCCCCAGGTCGTTCCGCAGGAGATCGGTGATCATCACCAGCTCGGACATTTCCTTGGGGCTGGTCTGGAGCTCGAAGCTCAGCTGGGCATCGCGGGTCGGATCCGTCGAGCGGGGGCGGGTCCCCTTGATCGGTCGGGTGAGAATCCCCGCGCCGCTGAGGCGGAGGAAAAGCTCCGGCGAGGAGGAGCAGAGGGCGAAGTCCCCCGCGTTCAGGAACGCCGCGAACGGGGCAGGGGAGACCGCGGTGAGCTGCTGATAGAGGGCCCACGCGTCGATCCGCGCGTCCACCGTCAGCCGGTGCGAAAGGTTGACCTGATAGATATCCCCGGCGCGGATGAGCTCCTGCGCCCTGCGGACCCCCTCGACAAACCCGGCCCGCGACGTCGTGGATCTCCACTCTGCCGGGCGGGGCGCCGGGGCCTTGGATGCCTCAGCGGGCGTCCCGGGGCCCTCGGCCTGTCCCGCCGAGGCGATCCACCCGAGCCACTGCTGCCGTCGCGCGAGCGCCCGCGACTCCTCCCTCGACCCGTCGGGCCTCAGGCCGGTCGAGACCAGCCACGCCTGATGAAGCTCGTGGTCAAAGACCACCAGGGAATCGTGGAACCCGACCGAGCAGTCGGGGAGCTCCAGATCGTTGAGCGTTTTTCGCGTGAGCCTCGGTTCGACGAAGTTCTTCAGGTCGTAGCCCCAGAACCCGAAGCACCCTCCGAGCGGAAAGGGGAAATCAATCTCGTCCAGGAGCTCGCATCTCGCTTGCAGCGAATCCAGCAGCCGCCACGGGTTCCCGTACTGCGTCTGGCTCCCCTCAAGCGACCCGACCTCGCATCGCGTTCCCGTGGACCGGAACGTCAAGAAGGGATCCGTGGTCACCAGGGAGTACCGGGCCCGATGCGACAGGAGCCGGGCACTCTCGAGGACCACGGTCCCCGGGAGCCGGGCCAGCCGTGCCCCAAGCCCCTGGGGGCCGTGGTTCCATGGAACCTCTTCGATGATCGGTCGCATCCGAGCGCCAAAGAGTGATCCTTCGCCTCGGGGTGACAAGAAAAACCAGAGCCGTCTGGGTTGGTACATCGCGTGCTCATGAGAGGGAACGAATTATGAGTAATGATGCCAATGCCGCCTGGGCCCGTGTTGTGAGCGACTTCCGGAGCGTCTGCCTCTTGAAGAAGGAGGGCCAGTTGGAGGAGTCCTCCCGGATTCTTAACGAAGTCCTCCCTTCGAGCATCGCGGCCTGGTCCCAGCACGACCCGCGCGACGGGGGGGCCAAGCGGCAGCACCTCCAAGCGATGTTTGCGGCCGAGCAGCAGCGGGTGGACCAGGCTTGGGAGGTCGAGCAACGGCTCCTCTCACGTCTTTCCACCACAGTGTTTTCCGAATGGAAGGAGCAGATGCAGAAGGAGCTTCGGGCACAGCTCAACGAGTGGCTGGCAAGCGAGGGGCGGAGTCTCAGCTCACCCGATCCGGTGCGCACCGTTGCGGCCCCGGCCGCCGTGGTGGAGCCCCCCCCCTGGCGTCGCGACAAGCCCGCCGCCGCCACCCCGCCGACGGGGGTCCCGGACCCCGCGGTTGTCGAGGCAAGCACCCTCCCCGCGAACCGTCCCACCTCGCCGACGATCAGCTGGCGGTTTTGACATCCTCGGTTGGGAAAAGGCTGCCTCCACGATGCAATTCCTGCCGCTCCCTCTCCCTCCCACTCCTGCCCCCAGGGGGACGCGACCCGTGGTCGGGGGGGATCGCGTGCAAGAGTCGGCTGCCGAATCCGTAGTACGCGGTGGAATTCCCTGCAAGGGTCCCCCTCGGGTGTGGGAAATCGCTCCCGATGGAGCAGATTTCGGGAACGGGAAACAAGGTTGGCCCGTTTCCAGCTAAACAGCGGATCGTCGAAAGGGACAGTGCCGCTCCCGGACTTCAGGGAGCGCCGGTTCTGACGACAAACAATTTGGTTGTTGGTTGTTTATGGTTGCAACGGGGCCCGGGTCAAACCGGTGCCCCGCCTTTTTTTTCCCGCCGAGGGTCGATCTTGTTCCGGCGCGGGCTCAGCTTCCCCTCTCGATCATCTCGATCGCCCGTGCCAGTTCGGCTTCCTCGATCCCGACAAGGTGCCGGTCCTCGGGAAACCGCCCCGTTCGAACCTCCTCGGCGTACTCCCTGAAGGCCGCGATGCGTTCTTCCTGGAGACGTTGATACTCCCGGAGAAAGTTGCGGTAGGCCTTGGCATGGCGGGGGAGCCGCTCCTCGTAGTCCCCCAGGATGTCATCGGAGAAAAGGAACTGGGAGTCGCAGCCGCTCCCCGAGCCGAGCGACATCAGCAGCAGGGACGTTTTCTTGCAGAGCAACGACGCCAGGGCGTGGGGCACCAGTTCGAGCTCCGCGGCGTAGGCGCCGGCGCTCTCGAGGCGCTTCATCCGGGTGTAGAGCTGCGCCGCCTCGTTGGCCGTCTTGCCGATGGCCCGCACGTTGGTCCAGGTCGCGTGGCGTGGAACCATCCCCAGGTGCCCCACCACCGGAATCCCCTCCCGGGCCATCGCCTCGATGATGGACGGGCTCGCGGAGCAATAGACCGAGCTGGCCCCGAGCTCGAGGGCGCGAAACCCGATCCGGATCCCCTCCTCGGGCGACGCGATTCCGTGCGGCGTGGCACCCGAGAGGAAGCTGCGCGGGGCCGCGGCGGCGAGCAATGGCAGGCGGGCCTGCGACTCCGGGGAGTCGAAGCTGCAGCTCAGCAGGTCGATCCCCGCGGCCTCCGCCGCGGCGGCCTCCTCCGGGGACTTCACGTGCACATGGATCAGGCACCGCTTTCCCTTCAGCTGGCGCAGGTCGTAGATGGAGTATTTTTTGGCCGGTCGGAGCAT
>DMJJ01000595.1 GCA_003452185.1 Verrucomicrobiales bacterium
GTGGTGGGGGCTCCGGCGCTGGTGCCGCTCGTGACGCGGTTGGTCGAGGGGGCCCTCGGGCCGAGACCCGGGGCGACCTCCCGGCTGCGCGCCGATGAGCTGGCTCTCACGCTCATCGACCTTCGCACCCCGGGGATCCCCGCCAGCGCCTCGTACCGCGGGGATGTCCAGATCTACCCGGCGAGCGTGGTGAAGCTTTTCTACCTGGGGGCTGCCCACCGGTGGATGGAGGACGGGAGGCTGCAGCGGAGCGAGGAGCTGGACCGGGCGTTGCGGCTCATGATTGTTGATTCCTGGAATGAGGCCAGCCATTACGTCCTCGATCTCCTGACCGACACGACGAGCGGTCCCGAGTTGGCGCCCGAGGCCCTTGAGGAGTGGTATCGCAAGCGCAACGCGGTCAACCGGTACTACGAGTCGCTTGGCTATCGCCGGGTGGTCGCCAACCGCAAGCCCTGGTGCGAGGGGCCTTTCGGCCGGGAGCGTCAATCCGCGCTGCAGCACGCCCCCTATCGCAACCTCCTGACCACGGGGGAAACGGGCCGGTTGCTGCAGGAGATCGTCACCCGCCGGATGGTCACGCCGGCGCGATGCGATCAGATGTTGTCGCTTCTTGCCCGAGATCCTGTCCCCAAGCCCAACGATCCCGAGAGCCAGGTGAAGGGGTTTGTCGGGGAGGGGTTGCCCCGGGGGGCGAAGCTATGGTCGAAGGCGGGATGGACCAGCGACACGCGGCACGACGCCGCATGCGTGGAGCTTCCCGATGGCCGGAGGTTCATCCTGGTGGTGTTCACGACGAACCACAGCGAGGATGAAGGGCTGATTCCCTCCATCGCCCGGCAGGCGGTGGCCGGGATCCCTCCGCTCCCGTAGCCGGGAGGCCGGGCGGCTCAAGTGCGGCCGTGCCGGGACGATTCACAGTTGGCAGGGGCCCGCGGGCCCCTTGCCACGCATGACCACCTCGAGCGGCACTCCCACCCCCGTCTACTTCCTGATCACCTCCAGCGGCGCGGCCGCCACCCGGTGGCTGGGGAGCACCCTGAACGCGCATCCCGAAATCTGCTGCAGTTGCGGCCCCGGCACCCTGGAGATCGCCCTCGACTACGACCGCGAGGTGACCCCCGCGGAGCTGGAGCGGATCGCGGCCTTCCATCTCGAGCACTCTGTCGGGGCGGGGCCCGAGGCTGCCCCGATCGACGCGATGTTCGACCTCCTGGAAACGCACCGCCCGGCAGCGGTCTACGGCAACATCCACGCCGAGACGGTCTCAAGCCTCGCCCGCAAGCTCGAGGCGCTCCCCTCCCGCCGCAGGCCGGGAGTGGTGAACCTGATCCGGCACCCAATCCCGCGCACTGAGTCCAAGTTTCACATCCTCCAGGGGGACGCGGCGGCCAGCCCGGGAATGGCCCGGCTCTCGGCGGTTCAGTTTGCCGGCCGGCTGCAACGCTTCCCGCTGCTCGCGGAGCGGATCGCCGACCAGATTGGGAACTTCCTGGAGGACCCCGCGCAGGCGAGCTTTGTGAACGCGCTGTTCGACACCCTGGAGGGGATGTCGGAGTTCTCCACGCCGGGGCTCTCGGACCGGATCCCCCACGTGCAGATCGAGCGGGTGCAGCGGGACGGGGAGGAGTTCCGGTCCCTTTTCTCCCGTTTGACCGCCGGGAGGGTGGAGCTTTCGGACAGCTTCCTTGAGTGGGTGTACTCGGCCGCCAACCTCCGCCGGGGGAGGGCCAGCACCGGAGCCGTGGCCGCGGCTCCTCCAAGAGCCGCCGCTGAGCAATGGGAGGCCTGGGAGGAGTGGCAGCGCCGGGCCTTCAGGTCGGCGATGGATGTCCACCAGCTTCATCTCCCGTACCTCAAGCAGGGGTATGAGTTTGGCTTCGTCCCCGAGGCCTCCGCCCCCAGGCATCCGGGCTTGGGAGCCCGAATCCCGGGCCTCCGTCGGTCGGTGGCCCCTCGCGTCGCCTCTCCCTCCCTCTTCAACCAGATGCCATGAACTCCGCCCCTGCAGAAGCCGCCGAGATGGCCCGTCAGCACCTCGAGATCGCGGAACGGTACCTCGCCGGCGGACAGACTGAGATCGCTGAAATCGGGTTTCGCAAGGTCCTCGAATTCGAGCCGGGCAACGCCCACGCAAAAGCCCGCATCCGCGAGCTCGACTCCTCGGACAAGCCGTCGGCTCCCGTCCCCCCGCCGTTTGCCAGGCCCCTGCCACCCCCCGCCCCCTCCTGGGAGGAGGCGCACGGGGTTCTGGCGACGGGAGACCCGCTGGAGGCCCTGAGGCTCTTTGCCGAGGGGTGGAAACAGTCCCACGCGCCCGCGGCCTGGGACGGGATTCTCAAGGCGATGGATGCGGTGTTGGCCGATCGTCGAATCGAGTTTGAGCGTTCGATCAGCGTCGGCTCCCGCCTGATCGGGATCGCCCCGGGGGCCCCGGAGGTCTGGTCGTTTGTCGGGGAGCTGTTCGCCCGCAACTCCATGCCCGCTCGCTCGCTTGCCTGCCGGATCGGGGTCTCCGAGCTGCTCAACGAGCCGGCCGTGGCGCGACGGACGATGGTCGATGACCTGTCGAAAAGGGCGGCGAGGTCCGCCGGCCGCCCCAATGTCATCTTCTTCAACGTCACCAATTCCGGCGCATCGGCGCTCGATCCGATCCTGAGACGCCTGCTGCCCGAGCAACTGGGGTATGAGCCGATGGCCGGGCCGAACTCAAGCGCCGGGATCGAGCGGTTTCTCTGCGGGGCGACCCCTTTCTACCATTGGACCCACAGCGGGCCCACCAGCTTCCCGCGGCAGGCGTACGATGCCTCGACCCGGATCCTCTGCCTCCACCGGGATCCGCGGGATGTGCTGGTGTCGCATCTCCGAGACCCGCTCAACCTGCAGGGGTGGAAGGACCGGCCGCCTCAGGAGGTGCTGCGCTCACTGATGTGTGGGGCGTTTCCCGGTTACTTCGCCCTGGCCAACGAGTGGATGCAACTCGATGCCTCGCGGGTCATGACCCTCACGTTCCGCGAGCTCACCGCGGATGTTCCCGGCACCGTCCTCCGGATCCTCAAGTTCCTGGGGCAGGAGATCGACCCCGGGGTGGTTCAGTCGGTCTGCGACGAGTACAGCTTTGAGCGGGTGGCGGGACGTCCCCGCGGAAGCGATGGGCCTGTGGTGAGGGATTCCTACATGGTCCGAAGCGGGACCTCCGGGGGGTGGCGGCAGTACTTCACGCCGGGGCTGGCCCGGTTGTTCGTCGAACATTGCGGGCGCTTCCTGGTGGACTGGGGATACGAGCCGGACCACCGATGGGCGTCCGAGCTCGAGCCGTCTCAGCCGTGACCGGCCCCCCGGTGGGGGGGGCGGGGAAGGGTGTCGGGGCTGGCACGACTTATGATCCTCATTCCGCCATGAACTGGCACCAGACCAGCGGCCCATCGTCGGAGGTCCATTCTGCGCTCTTTCGGACCCGGCCTCCCCGGCGGGGACTCTCCATGTGGGCTGC
>DMJJ01000484.1 GCA_003452185.1 Verrucomicrobiales bacterium
GCCAGGGCCTTTTGCTTCGCCTCCGCCACCTCCGCATTGAGCTTCTCAAGGCGGCGGAGCCGATCCTGATCGATGTTATCAAAAGTCGACCGGGAGCTCCCCGCCTTCACGAGCTCCTGCTCCAGGGAGGCCTGCTTCTTGAGGAGCTCCTGGTTTTGGGCCTGCAGGGTGAGGACCTCCCATGCGGCCTGCTTCAGCTGCCGGTGGACCTCGACCGCTGCGGCCTCACCGCCGGCACCCGGGATGATCTGAAGCCGCGCGGCCGGCTCGGGCGAGTCTTTGGCGGGGGCCCCCGAGGCCGCCGCCGCTGCGGCCTGCGCCGCGGCCAGCTTTTGCTCCAGGTCCCCCTTCTGGCGGCCGAGGCTGCGGATCTCCGACTGGCTCTCCAGAAGGTCCTTCTCGAGCTTGACCAGGCGCCGGGTCATGTCGGGGTCGCTTGCCCCCCGGGCAGGGGGTGCCGCGGCCGGGGCCGGGGCGGGGGGCTGGGCGGCGGCCGCCTGGGTGAGGCGCCGCTCCAGGGACTGGTTCTGGTCGGTGAGCCGCGCGTTCCGGGATTGAGCTTCAGCCAGGTTCTTCTCGAGCTCCTCGGTCCGCTTGAGCTTCTCGGCAAGGGTTGACTGAGTGGCCCGCCCCTCGGTCAGCTGCTGCTCCAGCGCCGTCTGCCGCTTCTGCAGCTCCTGGTTGGAGGTCTGCATCGACTGGAGCTGTTGGCGCGCCTCCGACAGGAGCCGCTCCGTCTCGGGGTTCGGCACCGGCACCGGGGCCGGTGCGGGGGTGGCCGCGGGGGGGGTGGTGCGGGCCACCGCGAGCTCCTTCTTCAGGACCTCGTTCTCCGCCTTGAGGGCGGTGAGGCTGCCGATCTGGTTCGTGAGATTCTTGCGGAGGTCGAGCAGTTCGGGGGGGTCGACTGCCACGCGGTTCGTCACCACTGTGACCACGGTGTTGGTCACGAGCACCTGCTTCATCTTGCGGGTTTCCTCCTCGAGGCTTGCCTTGAGGAGCTCGTTCTCCTTGGCAAGATCCCGCAGCTGGTCCTTCACCTTGACCAGGTCGGAGGTGTCGGTCGGGGGGGGCTGCGCGGTCAGGGCCTCGCGCACCTTGGCCTCAAGCCGTGCCGCTGTGGCACGCAGGGCTGCGTTCTCCTCCCGCAGCTGCTGGATTTGGGGCTCGAGGACCGGGGTCACCCCGGTGGCCCGGAAGCTCGACGGGGATTGCTGGGTGATCGGTGCTGGCATGGGCGGGGGGACTGCCGATGCCTCGACTCCCAGGGGGCGCAGCTGGTTTGCAATGTAGTTCAGGCGGAAGTTGACCAGTCGCTCGTTCCAGGTCGGGTGTGCCGATTGGAGGCGCTGGAGTCCCGCCAGGGCGTTCTGGTACGAGCTGATCGCCGCGGCTCCCTGCCCGGCGTCGCGCAGGGAGTCGGCCTCGACCATCGTCTTGTAGATCCGTACATACTCCTCGTCAGGGCCGGCCGCCCAGACGGACGAGGCGAGCACCAACGCGAGTCCCATGCACAACCACGAACGTCCTTGCATGCGACTGAATTACCCCAGGCTGACCCGTTTGGCAACGTTCTCGCAGCCCGGGTTCACGACATGGCCCCGGGTCGGAACCGACACCCGGCCAAATCTGCCCGGCAACCCGCTTCTGCCCATTGTTTCCGGTTGAGGAGTGCCGGTTTTGCCCATCTCGGCGGCCGGGCTGCAGATTTGCAGGGGATTATTGGGCATAAACTGCTGGCACACCCGCTGCTAAGTCATTCCTCTGGAAATGCGGGTATGATCGAAGCGCTATTCAACCAGCCCAACTACGTCGCTGCGAAGAAGCTGCTGGGGGCGACCGAGCTCCAGCAGGAGGCGATCGCGTCCAACCTCGGGGCCATCGAGCTCCCGGGGTACAAGCGGGTCCAGGTCAACCCCGCCTTCCTGCAGCAGCTTCAGGAGGCGGTGCGCACGCAGGACAACAACCAGATCCAGTCGGTGACCCCGCAGATCGAGGAGGATCCGGACGCGGTCTCCAGCCGGTTGGATGGCAACAATGTGGTGATGGAGAAGGAGGTCCTCCACCTCATGCAAACCAACGTGGAGCATGCCCTGGAGACCCAGCTCGTGACGGGAAACCTTCTCCGGCTCCGGCTGGCCATCACCGGTCATGCCTGATGGGCGCAGGGTGAACAACGCTTTTTGACCCCATGATTGACATCATTCCAGGGATCCACACCACGGGATCGGCCCTCAACGCCGAGCGCATCCGCCAGGATGCCATCGCCCAGAACATGGCCAACTCCATGAACAGCCGTGGCCCGGACGGGAAGATCTACCAGCGACAGAAGGTCATTTTCGAAAACATCCTCATGCAGCAGACCGGGGGTGGAGAGGGGACGCTGGCCGGGGTGGCGCAGAACGAGATTGCCGTCCGTGTCGAGACCGACCCGAAGCCCCCGCGGATGGTGCCCGACCCCTCCGACCCCGGGAAGATGAAGGAGGTTCCCGACATCAACGTGCAGCAGGAGATGGTCGACTTGATCATCTCGCAGCGCACCTACGAGGCGAATCTCGCCGTGGCCAAGAGCTCCAAGACGATGGCGATGCAGACCCTCGGCATCGGCCACCGTGCGTAACGCCCGGCCCGCCGGGTGACGCCCGCTGCGGAGCAGACCCATAACGAACCAGACTCCTGATGAACCCGATTGGCGCCATACGAACCGTGACACCGGCGGAGATTCCGTCGATGCGCCCGGTCTCGATTGAGAAGGCGGCCGCCGGTCCCGGGGGAATCACCGAGGCCCAGTTTGAGAAGCTGGCTGCGGCCCTTGAGCCCTCCAGCGCCAAGGCTGCCGATCCCGCCGCGGGGGCCGGGGCCTTCCAGGGTTTCCTGGGCAACATGGTCCGCGAGGTGCAGGCCCGGCAGGCGGCGGCCGACGCCGCCACCGCGGGGGTGATCTCCCGCCAGGGGGTGCCGCTGCACGAGGCGGTGCTGAGCTCCGAGGAGGCGTCGGTTTCCTTCCAGCTGATGGTGGAGGTCCGGAACAAGCTCCTTGAGTCGTACCAGGAGCTGATGCGGATGCAGGTTTGACGGGGTGTGACGGGATGATTTTCTAGGGATGAAAGAACAACTGCAGAGACTGGCGGGGCAGCTGGTGGGGATCTGGAAACAGATCGGGCTGAACCAGCGGATCAGCCTTGTGATGGCCGCGCTCGTGGTCCTGGTGGCGCTCGGCGGGGTCGGCCTTTGGTCGACCCGTGTCGATTACAGCCTGCTGTACGGGCGCCTGGAGGATGCCGAGGCCTCGAAGGTGGTTTCCGTGCTCGAGGAGTTGAAGATCGCCCACCGGATCGTCGGCACCCAGATCTACGTCCCGACGGACAAGGTCCACCTGCTCCGGATGAAACTCATCGAGCGGGGCATCCCCCGGGGGGAGGGCGTGGGATATGAGCTTTTCGACAAGTCGAACTTCGGAATCTCGGATTTCCTCCAGCGCGCGAATTTCGTTCGCGCGATCCAGACCGAGCTCGCCCGCAGCATCGTGCTGATGGACGGGATTGAGAGCGCCCGGGTCTTCGTGGTCATCCCTGAGAACCGCCTCCTGCTCGAGGCGCAGAAGAAGCCGACCGCCTCCGTCCTGGTCCAGAGCCGGGGCATGGGTCCGCTGAGCAAGGCGACCGTCAACTCCATCCGATCCCTCGTCGCGAACGCCGTGGAAGGGCTTCAGGCCTCCCAGGTGGCGGTGATGGACAGCCGGGGCAACACCCTCGTGAGCGAGAACGAGGGGGATGCGATCAGCGGACTGAGCGCCAGCCAGCTCAACGTGCGGCGGGAGTACGAGCAGCATCTTGCGAAGAGCGCGGAGAGCATGCTCGAGCAGGTGCTGGGCCCCGGGCAGGCCGTGGTGCGCGTGGCCGCCGAGATCAGCTTCGACAGCGGAAAGAAGGAGGACGAGAAATACGACCCCGAGGGTCAGGTGACCCTGAAGGAGGAGACCAAGGACCGGAAGAACGACACCGCCACCGCGTCGGGTTCGAGCTCCGTCGGACCCGGGGTCCCGGTGAACACCGGCGCGGAGACCAACGCCACCGCCAACGCGGGGGCCGGCGGGGGCAATTCCTCCAAGATGGCGGAGAAGACCACCACCAAGACCTACGGCGTCAACCGCAGCACCTCGACCACGGTCCAGCCCCCCGGCACCCTCAAGCGGCTTTCAGCCGCGGTGTTTGTCAACGCCCGGATGGAGGGGGAGGGGACTGCCCGCAAGGCGGTTCCCCGCACGCCCGAGGAGCTTGAGAAGCTGAAGCGGATCGTCCAGAGCACCCTCGGCGTCCAGATCGAGCCGGGGGGGAGCCGCAAGGACGAGCTCACCCTGGAGGAGATCTCCTTCAACGAGCAGTATGCCGCGGACCTTTCCAAGCAAATGCGGAAGGAGCAGACCAGCCAGCTGGTCTTCTCCCTGCTCCGGAACCTTGGCTACCCGGCGTTGGGCCTGGGGGCGCTGCTCATGTTCTTCCGCCTGCTGAAACGCACCTCGGTGGAGGACATCCCGTTGTCGGTGCCGATCAGCGAGCTTGAAGAGATCGAGCGCCAGAACGGCAGCACCGCCTGGAGCGCGCGGAACCGCAAGCCCGAGGTCGTCACCGTGGGGGTGCTCAACCAGCTTCTCAAGGAGAGCCCCGAGAACATGAACATGGCCTTGAAGAACTGGATCAACCGGAACAAGCCGATCGATTAACCCGCCCCGCACGCGATGTCTGCCTCCGCTCCAGCCCCCGATCCGAACGCTCCGGCACCCTCGAGCCCCGTGAGCCGGATGACGACGTTCCAGAAGCTTGCCGCCCTGCTGGTGGTCCTCGGCCAGGACTCCGCCGCGGCCGTTCTCAAGGGGCTCAGCCCCCAGGACGTTGAGGCCGTGTCGGTCGAGATGGCCAAGATCGGCCTGATGGACCAGGCGACCCAGCAGGCGATCCTGACCGAGTTTTCCGAGGTGGCGATCGAGGCCAGCACGGCGGTCCGGGGAGGGGTCGACTTCACCCAGCTGGCCCTCGAGAAGGCGATCGGCATCTTCAAGGCGAACAACATCGTCAGCCGGGTGGCCCCCACCCGGACGCCCGTGGCGGCGATGCAGGAGATCGTCGACATGGAGGCGCGCCAGATCAGCAACCTCATCAAGAATGAGCAGCCGCAGACCGTCGCCCTGATCCTGAGCTATCTTCCCCCGGACAAGGCGGCGCAGGTCCTCACGATGACCCGGGCCGAGGTTCGCGACCAGGTGATCGAGCGCCTCGCCACCCTCGTCCCGACGCCGATCGAGGCGGTCGAACGGCTGGTCTCCATCCTCGGGGCCAAGACGGGTGTGAAGCAGACCCGGGCGCTGAACCAGACCGGCGGCCTCAAATGCGCCGCCGCGATCCTCAACGCCCTGGACAAGAACAACAGCAAGTCCCTGCTGGTCGCCATCGAGGAGCGCAACCCCGAGCTGGTCCAGTCGATCCAGCAGAAGATGTTCACCTTCGAGGATCTCGTCACCATCGAGCCGGCCGGCCTGCAGCGGATTCTCCGCGAGGTCGACCTGCGCGAGCTGGCCATTGCCCTCAAGTCTGCGAGCGAGGAGCTCAAGGGGGCGCTGCTTGGCGCCATCTCAAAGCGCGCCGCCGAGACCGTCAGCGAGGAGATGGGCCTCATGGGGCCGCTCAAGCTTCGCGACATCGAGGCGGCCCAGAACAAGATCATCGAAATCGTCCGACGCCTCGAGTCCGAGGGCGAGATCACCATCGGGCGCGAACAAACCGCCGCCTGATGAAACCCTTCCGCCTAGCCCTGGCCACCGCACCGAGGGAGGTCCGCCTCGCCCCGGGGGTCGCCGCCCCTCCGCCCGTCCCGGCCGCCCGGGTCGAGGAGCTGGAAAAGGCCGCGTACGAGCGTGGCCGAGCCGATGCCGAGAAGGCCCTCCGGGAACAGATGATCCAGCAGCGCGGCGAGCTTGCCGCCCTGCAGCAAGGGGCCCTCCAGGCATTGAAGGGGGCCGTTGGCCAGGTGGTTCGCCAAAGCGAGGCCCTGCTCGTGGATCTCTCCTTCGAGGTCGCCCGGAAGCTCGTCGCCGGCATGCCGGTCGGCAGGGAGCTGGTGGCCGCCGCGGTCCAGGAGGCCCTGGATCGCATCGACAGCACAACGGAAATCACCGTGCAGCTCCATCCCGAGGATCTCACCCTGTTCGAGCAGATCCCCGCTGCGGAGCGCCCCGGTTCCTCCCTTCTCGAAGCGATCCGCCTCGTCGCCAGCCCCCTGGTGCAGCGGGGCGGGTGCGTCGTCCAGACCCGCTTCGGGGTGATCGACAACCAGCCGGCCACCCGGCTGAGAAGCCTCAAGGCGGCCCTCGCGGAGTGAACCGCCCGGCCCCCGCCCCGAACCGCCCATGCCTGAACCTCGAGAGACAGACCTCGGCACCAACCGGCTCCAGCACCTGGTGGCCCGGGCCCGGCAGACCCCCGGGGTCGAAAGCCGCGGGCACGTGGTGCAGTTGATCGGCCTCGTGATCGAAAGCGAAGGCCCGGTGGCCGCGGTCGGGGACATCTGCCGCATCGAGTCGACCCGCCACGACGGGCATACCCTGGCGGAGGTGGTCGGCTTCCGGAACAACCACCTGCTCCTCATGCCGCTCGGCGAGGTCAACGGGATCCACCCCGGGAGCGATGTCATCGCCCTTGGAGCCGCGCTGAAGTTCCCCGCAGGCAACGCCCTCAAGGGACGGGTCATCGATGGCCTGGGACGCCCGATCGACGGGCTTGGCCCCGTGGTCGGGGACCGGCAGGTCACGCTCCAGCTTCGTCCCCCGCATCCCCTCCAGCGGCAGCGGATCCGCACCCCGTTCGAAACCCGCATCAAGGCCATCGACACCCTGATCCCCTGCGGACAGGGACAGCGGCTCGGGGTGTTTGCCGGCAGCGGCGTCGGCAAATCCACCCTCCTGGGGATGCTGGCCGGGCAGGCCGAGGCGGATGTCAATGTCATCGCCCTGATCGGCGAGCGGGGCAGGGAAGTGAGGGAGTTCCTTGAGCGCGACCTCACCGAGGAGGGACGCCGCAAGTCAGTGATCGTCGTTGCGACGTCCAATGAGCCGGCCCTCGCCCGGCTCAAGGGGGCGTTCCTCGCCATGGCCATCGCGGAGTCCTTCCGCGACGCCGGGCAGAACGTCCTACTGATGATGGACTCGGTGACCCGTTTTGCCATGGCCCAGCGGGAGATCGGGCTCTCGGTCGGGGAGCCCCCCGCCACCCGGGGCTATCCCCCGTCGGTCTTCTCGCTCCTTCCGCAGCTCCTGGAGCGGGCCGGGACGAACGAGCACGGCACCATCACCGGCTTCTTCACCGTGCTGGTGGAGGCGGATGACCTCAACGATCCGATTGCCGACGCCGCCCGGTCCATCCTGGACGGGCACATCGTGCTGAGCCGCGAGCTCGCCACCGCGAACCAGTATCCGGCCATCGATGTCCTCGAAAGCGTGAGCCGGCTCAACACCGACCTCCTCTCCGGCGACCAGCGCCAGGCGGCCGCGCGGGTGCGTGACCTCATGGCCCTCTATCGCCGGAACCAGGACCTCATCCAGATCGGCGCCTACACCCAGGGGACCAATCCCGGCATCGATGCGGCGATTCGCGTCCGCGATCCGCTGCTCCAGTTCCTCCGCCAACCCTCCGACCAGGGGGTGCCCCGCTCCGAGAGCTGGAACCAGCTTCAGCGGCTCCTCCCCTGAGGCCCGTGGCGGCGGCCTGCACGGCCCGGCTTCTGCTAATCCCCCACCGGCATGAGGCAATTCCAATTCAGCCTTGAGGCGGTCGCGACCATGCGGCGGCATTCCGAGCAGCTCGCCCTGGAGGCCTTCTCGCGGGCGGTGCAGGCGCACCTTGAGGCGGTCCGGCGGCTGGAGTCCATCCAGCGCGAGCTCGACCGGGCGATGCAGGTTCGGCGGGCGTGCACCTCCCGGCCGGCCTCCGACTGGTCCCACGACCAGGCCTGGCAGGCGATCCTCGAGGGGCGGTTGCGCGACCAATCGAACGCGGTGGCCTCCGCGCTTCACCTCCTCAACGAGGCCAACCGGGCGTTGATGCTGGCCCGGCAGGGGCGCGAGGGGGTCGAGAAACTTCGGGCCCGGCGCCGGCTTCACTGGGAGCAGGAGGGGAGGCGTGCCGAACAGAAGGTCCTCGATGAGGTCTCCCGGCGGGAGACTCTGGCCCAAGGCCTGCTTGGGGTTGGATCAGACGGTTCCGCAGGCTTGGAGCCCTAGGCGGAATCTGCACGGCCCGGCAAAAGGGTCATCGCGCTATGAAGTTTTTGCAGTCCAGCTGGGTTATCTGCCTCATCGGGTGCGCCACCTACCTCGGGAGCACCCTCGCGTTCCTCAACCCATCGAAGATCCAGCCGGTCCACGCCCAGGAGCCGGAGGAAGGGGGGCACGGGGAGGCGGTGGAAGCCTCGACGACCGGGCCCTCCTGGGAGTTCACCAATCCGGAGGTCGACCAGATCATCTCGGAGCTCCGGGGGGAGAAGGCGGCACTCAAGGAAAAGGAGTCCCAGCTCAACGCCCTGGCCGCCCGGCTCGCGGCGGAGCAGCGGGAGATGGTCGTCGCGACCCAGGCGGTCCACCGGCTCCAGGCCGAGTTCGACAAGAACGTCACCCGGGTGCGCGAGGCTGAGACGGTCAACCTCAAGCGGCTTGCCAAGCTGTACGCCACGATGAGCCCGGAGGGGGCCGCCAACGTGATGAAGAACCTCGAGGACGAACAATTGCTGAAAATCCTGGTTCACATGAAGGAGGTCGAGACGGCCCCGATCCTCGAGCTCATGGCGAAGGTGAGCCCTGATGAGGCCAAGCGTGTCGCGACTCTTTCGGATCGCCTCCGGCTGGTTCTCCCAAGCACCCCCGCCGCGGCCAAATAGCCCGGTCCGCATACGTATACGGTCTCCCCCCTCCAAGCCCCCTTATTTGTATCATGGGAAGCCTCCACTCCTCCTCAGCCGCGGCCTCGGGCCTCCTGTCGACGCCCCTTCCGCCTGAACCTCCCGTCGCACCCCTGGCTCCCGCGGAGTCCCGTGGGAAGGGCGCGGGTGGCGACTCGGAGCAGGCGCACGGGACCTTCGCCGAGCTGATGTCCCGCACGCTCCAACCCCGCGCCGCGACCCCTGGCGCGGGCCCCAGGGTGCAGAAGCCGACGCCGGCCCAGGCTGCGGTCTCGAACCCCTCCGGCGGAGCCCCCTCTGCCGAGCCTGCAACCCCGGCCCCCGGGGCTGCGGCTAAACGGACGACACGTACGGCCGGCGCGGAGGCCCCTGAGGCGGCCGCTGACCCCGCCTCCCCGGCCGCGACCGGAGCTGCCGACTCCAATCCCGCCGTCGTGGTGGTGCCGACCGAGCTTCAGCTGCTCCTCGCCGCGATGGCCATCCTGCCGCCGGCCCAGGGGATACCCCCCCTTCCCGCGCCCGCCGCGACGGGTGTCAGCGACACCGCTTCCAACAGCAGTTCCACCGAACCGGGGGGTGCATTGCCCGCGGGTGTCACCCTGGCGACCGTTCCCTCTCCTCCCGTGGGCGTTCCCGCCGACCCGATCCCCAGGGGGGCAGGTTCTGCCTTGCCGGAGGGGACCACCCGGCAAAACGGGCAGTTCGAACCGGGCACCGGGGGGAATTTGCCTAGCACCAGCCCTACCTCCTCCCAGCTCGCCCCAACCCCGGCACCCTCCAGCGCATCGCCCGAGCCTCCGGCCTCCCTGTTCACTCCCGGCGTCGACGGGGCGTCGTCGGCGCGCCTGACCCCTCCCCCCCTCGTCCCCTCGCCGGAAGGGGCCAAAACCCCGGCCGAAACCGTTACTTCCTCCCAGTTGAACCCTCCAAGCGGCGGGGCTGAAAAGGGGGTAAAGGGGGAGATTTCCAATCCGGTTCCGGGAGGCATCTCCTCCCTTGGGGTGGGTGGAGCGGTGGTTCCTCCTCCGGCTGTTGAGGCTGCGGCGTCGGCACATGGCACATCGAGTGCTCCTGTGAAAGGAGTCATGAAGACCGAGAAGCTCCAGCCTGCCCCTGTGGCGGCATCCCCCGCGGGTGCCGGTCGTGGGCCGGCTGTGGAGACGAGCCTGATGACGACCGCGGTGCGGGGGATGCAACCCCTGCCGGGACGTCGTGAGGACCGGTCGGGCGACCCGGGTCAGCGAAGCCCCGCGGAAGCGGCGGCGCTCGCGGCGGCCGGTGGGGCACCCGTGGCGGGCGCGGCTGCGTCCGAAGTCTCCGAGGCTCCGATCGCGAGGCCGGAAGGCCCCATTGGGATCGACGCCCTGCGGGAGACGATCCTCAATCGAACCGTGGAAGTTCGTCAGGAGGGGTTGAGTTCGATGTCCGTGGTGCTTCGTCCCGATTCTTCGACCGAGCTTGCCGTCCAGATCCGTTCAACGGACGGGGGGATGGAGGTGCATGTTCGCGTTGAGCGGGGGGATTCCTCCGCACTGCAATCCGGGTGGCCGGCGTTGCAGCATACCCTTTTCCAGCACGGGATCCGCCTTGCGGGCCTTGATGTCGCGGCGCACGCCGCCACGGCGATGCGGCTTTCGGGTGATTCGCGTGGCACTCCTCAGGCTCCGGTCCCCGGGTCGGCTGCCGAGTCGGCGACTGGGGTCCTGGCCGCCGCCACGGCCATGAACTCTTCGCAGGGTCAGGAGCAGCGGGACCCCTCGGGGGGGCGGTCCCCTGCAGCTGAGGCGTTCCTTGGGGATGCATCCACGGGGCAGGGGAGGTACGGCGGCTCCGGCCGCCCGGGCACCGACTCCTCGCTTGCATTTTCCACCGGCTCGGAAAGCCCCTCGGGACCGGCTCGCGGTCGCCAGAGCGCGTCGATCCCTTCCCGCCTTCCGATTTCGAACCCCCCGCCCGGGCCCACCGGCACCCGTGGGGCGGGGCCCTGGGAATCGTGGGCATGAGAGCAACGAGCCAACACCACCCTCACCATGGCTGACATCTCCGCAATCACCTCAACGAACGCGGCCTACACGCCGAACGCGAGTTCCACGAGCGATCGTGTGCCCCAGAAGACTCTTGGGCAGGATGACTTTCTGAAGCTGCTCGTGACCCAGTTCACCAACCAGGACCCGATGCAGCCGATGAAGGACACCGAGTACATCGCGCAGATGGCTCAGTTCACCTCGCTGGAGCAGGCGAAGTCGATGACCTCCAGCACCCAATTTACGCAAGCCAACGGCCTGATCGGCAGGACGGTGGACTTGCAATCCGACCAGGACACCCCGACCACCGGCGTCGTTACCGCCGTGCAGGTCAAGGCAGGATTGCCGAAGATCGTCGTCGACGGTCAGTCGTATGACCTGAGCAGCGTGCTCGCCATACGACCCACTCAACAAGCGCCCCAGTCCAATTAAAGTTGTATGGTAAGATCCCTCATGTCCGGTGTCAGTGGAATGCAGGAATTCCAGGAGCGGATGGATGTCATTGGCAACAACATCGCCAACGTGAACACCACCGCCTACAAGTCGTCCCGAATGGAGTTTGCCGACGCCTTCAGCCAGACCTATCGGGGTGCCACGGCCGGCACCGCGACCACCAGCAACGTCGACCCTCTCCAGATCGGCACGGGTGTGACGTCAACGGCCATCATGAGCAACTTCACCCAGGGCGCCGTGACGCGCACCGGGCCTCAGACCGACCTGGCCCTCACGGGCGACGGGTTCTTCCAGGTGAAGGACTCCATCACCGGCACCATCTATGCCACCCGGGCCGGGGACTTCCGGCTCGACCAGGCCGGGCGACTGGTGACGAACAGCGGCTACCGGGTCCAGGGCTTCACCGACTCAGGCCTCACCACCGAGGGGGATGTTGTCATCGACGGCGCCGGCCGCCCGGCGAGTGCCGATCCGCTGGCCACCGTCTCCTCCTGGGCCATCGGCACCAACGGGAAGGTCACCGTGCGACTCTCCGACAACACGGAGTATGTCCGCGGGCAGATCCTCCTGCAGAAATTCAGCGACCCGAACGCTCTCACCAAGCAGGGGAACAACCTCTACGGGAGCCTGGGCGCCGCGGGTCCCCTCACCACCGGGACCGCCCCCAGCGGGGCGAGCGCCCCGGGAAGCAACGGCACCGGCGTGGTTGAGTCGGGCGCCCTCGAGCTCTCGAACGTCGACCTGGCCAACGAGTTCGCGCAGATGATCGTGACCCAGCGCTCGTTCCAGGCCAACGCCCGGATCATCACCACCAGCGACGAGATCCTGCAGGAGCTGGTGAACCTCAAGCGATAACCGAAACCTCATCCGACCCGACCCCTATGTCCGACGCCAAGACCCCTCCCGCCCACGCCGCACCGACGCCCGCCGCGGGTGGGGGTGGCGGCATCAAGGCCCTCCTGCCGCTCATCCTCACCGTGGTGCTCATGCCGGTGCTGGCCTACGTGATGACGGCGTTCGTCCTCCTGCCAAAGCTCCAGCAGGCCACGGTGCATGCCAGGGCCGACGCGGAGCACGCGGATGCCGATGGTGCGGGCGAACCGGCTGAGCCGGCCGCGCACGGCAAGAAATCCGAGGGAAACGCCAAGTCGGAGGCCAAGGAGGAGGGCCACGGAAAGAAGGCCTCCGAGGGGGAGGGCAACAAGAAGTCCGAGGAGCACGGCGGGGGCAAGAAGGAGGAGAAAAAGGAAAAGGAATCCGGCGGCCACGGGGCCAAGAGCTCCGGGGGCAAGTCCTCCGTCCAGTTCGGCAAGGTGCTCGTGAACGTCGCCGGCTCACTCGGATCCCGCTACCTTCTCACCAACTTCACGGTGGTGGGCCCGAACCCCGAGCTGAAGGACAAGATCGAGGCCAACCGGGACCAGTTGATGGACATGTCCATCGGGGCCCTTCGCACCAAAACCATCGCGGACCTCGAAAAGCCCGGGGCCGCCAACCTCATTCGCACCGAGCTGATGTCCGTCTTCAACGGCGTCCTCGGCGGTGGCGCCGTCAAGGAGATCTACTTCACGGAGTTCGCCATCCAGTAAGTTTCCGCAACGCGGGACACTCCCGCGGCCAACACCCCATCGTGAGCGCTGAAGCACAAGTCCTGTCGCAGTCGGACGTCGAGCGCCTGCTCTCCCAGGTTCATGAGGAGCAGGGGAAGGCGGACGTCCTGACGGCCGAGGGAAAGCGGCAGCAGCGTGCCCAGGATTCGATCCAGCCCTATGACTTCCGCCAGCCCGCGTTCCTCTCGGCCCGCGAGCTCCGGAAGCTCCGGCTCTGGCACGAGGACTTCATCCGATCGCTGGCCGGCCGTCTCTCCACCTACCTGCGGCTTGAGGTCGGGATCCAGATGGCGAAGCTCCAGACCATCACCTACCAGAAGTTCCTGGAGGTCCTCCCCAACCCGACCTACATCACCCTCTTCAAGGCCGACCCGATGCGCGGGGTCTGCATCCTGGAGCTCCCCCCGAAGCTCGGCCTCACCATTGTCGACCGCCTCCTTGGCGGCGCCGCGATCAACGTCTCCGGCCAGCGGGACATGACCGAGATCGAGATCGCCCTCCTCGACCAGGCGCTCCAGATCCTCCTTGCCGAGTGGTGCAACCACTGGAACTTCGAGCAGGAGATCCGCCCTGTCCTCCTCGGACACGAGACCAACGGCCGGTTCCTCCAAACGGCCGCCTCGGACACCGTCATGCTGCACCTGAGCCTGGAGGCTCACATCGGCGACTGCGTCGAGCCGATCCAGCTTGGGTTCCCTTACTACACGCTCGAGCCGCTCGTCCTTCGGATGAACAAGCTCCTGGATCTCAACACCCAGGATGCCGTTGCCGTGAAGAGCCCCGAGCTTCACTGGAACCCCAGGCTGGAGGAGGTCGTGGTCCCGGTGACCGCCGAGTGGGTCGGCTCCACGCTGAGCGTGCGGGAGCTTGCGAACCTCCGACCGGGAGACGTCGTCCCCCTCTCCCCCGACTGCGCCCAGCGCGTCATGATCCGGCTTGCCAATCTGCGCAAGTTTGAAGGCCCCCTGGGCACCGTCGACAACGCCTGGGCGGTCCAGATCGCCAAGGTGATCCCGACCTGAGACTTACCCCCCTGAATCGCATCTCATGAGTGACATTCCCCCAAATATCGACGTTGTGATGGATGTGCCGGTGGAGATCAGCGTCGAGCTGGGCTCCTGCCGGATGCCCATGCGCGAGGTGCTGCAGCTTTCGGTTGGCTCGGTGATCCAGCTGGACAAGGTGGCGGACGCCCCGGTCGACATCTTCATCAACCGGAAGCTCATCGCCAAGGGGGAGGTTGTTGTGGTGGAGGACCGGTTCGGCATCAAGATCACCGAGATCTACTCCAAATGAGATCCTTCTGCACCATCGGGTCGTTCCGATGCAGGGTGCAGTATCCAGGGCCCTCGCAAGACCGCTTTCCCGTCCGCCGCCTCAGGGGCCTCGTCGCCCTTGGGAGCCTCCTCCTTTTCCCGCTTGCCGTGTGGCCGCTCTCTGCGGGCGCCGCCGCCGCCGCCGCCGCACCGGTCTCCTCCCTGCCGCTGCTGCCGTCCGCCGCGCCGCTCCCCGACGCGGGGGCCTCGGTGCTCCGGCTCCTCGGGGCGCTGGTGTTTGTGGTGGCGGTTTTCCTGGTCGCTGTCTGGGGGCTTCGCCGCTGGCAGCGGGCGGGGTCGATCGGGCGCAAGGGCCCCCGTCTCACCATTCTCGACGTGCAGTCGCTGGGAGGGCGCCAGGCCCTGTATGTGGTGGCCTACGACCGCCAGCGGTTCCTGGTGGGGTCCTCCCCCACGGGAGTGGCCCTGCTGACGCAGCTCCCGGAGGGGGAGTCCGAGGCCGAGGGGCCTTCGGCCCAGGCCAGCTTTGCCAGCGCGCTCCACCAGGTGTTGTCCAGGAAGGCTTCCTGATGACGACCCCTGCCGGCATCCATCCTGAGCCTCCCGCGGGGCCGCATCCCCGGGTGCCCCGCACGGGGTTCCGGTGGGCCCGTCTCCCGGCCTGGGTGCTGCCGTTGATCCTGCTGCTGACCCTTTGCGCCGCGACCCCGGATGCCGGCGCCCAGTCTGCGGGCTCCGGCCTTCCGACGATCAACCTGAACATCGGGTCCCCGGGCCAGGAGCTGCCCCGTGGGGACACGGCGGTGGAGATCCTCTTTGCGATCACGCTTCTCAGCCTGGCCCCGTCGATCGTCCTCCTGATGACCTGCTTTACCCGGATTGTCATCGTCCTCTCCTTCATCCGCACCGCGCTCACGCTCCCGACCGCCCCGGCCAACCAGGTCATTGTCGGACTCTCCCTCTTTCTCACCTTCTTCATCATGGCGCCCGTCTGGGAACGGATCGACCAGCATGCGTTGAAGCCCTATCAGGCGCGCACCATCACGGGGGAGGCGGCTCTTGAGGAGGCGGCCAAGCCGATCCGGGTCTTCATGCTCCGGCAGACCCGTCCCAAGGACGTGGATCTTTTTGTCGCGCTGGCGCGGCTGAACGCCACCCCCGTGGAGCAGCTTCCCCTGCGTGTCGTCATCCCTTCGTTCATCATCAGCGAGCTTCGGACGGCCTTCCAGATGGGGTTCCTCCTGTTCATCCCGTTCATCCTCATCGACCTGGTGGTGGCCACCGTGCTCATGAGCATGGGGATGATGATGATGCCCCCCACGACGCTCTCCCTCCCCCTGAAGATCCTTCTCTTCGTCCTCGTGGACGGCTGGACCCTCGTGGTGCGGTCGCTGGTGCAGAGTTTCGGGAGCTGACCTCCCCCGGCCCTTCTCCTGCCGGGCTGGTGGGCAACTTTGGCCCCCCTCGATGGCCCGAAAATCGCTTCCCATCCCCCGGACGTTTGCCATGAACCCTGAATACGCAGTCGATTTGTTGAAAAACTCGATGATCCAGGCGGCCACCCTGGCCGCCCCGATCCTGCTCGTGGCGATGATCATCGGGCTGGCGGTCAGCCTGTTCCAGGCCGTGACCTCGATCCATGAGCAGACCCTCTCCTTTGTTCCCAAGGTGGTGGGGGTGCTCGGGCTCCTGATCTTCATGCTCCCGTGGTTCACCCGATCGATCCTGGAGTTCACCCGCGCGATGATCGAGCGCATGCCCGCGATGGTCCAGTGACTGAGCTTACCCAGTGGCTGCTGGTGTTCTTGCGCTGCGGGGCCCTCCTCGTGGTGTTCCCCGTGCTCTCGTCGCCGCAGTTTCCGGTGCGGCTCCGGGTCTCCCTGGCCGCGGTGGTCGCCTTCCTGGTGGCCCCGACCGTGCCCCCCCAGACCATTCCCCATGACCTCGAGATCCTGGGACTGGTGATGGTGCTGTTTCGCGAGATTGCCGTGGGGCTGGTCATGGGATCGGTGGCACGGATGGCGTTCCACGCCTTTGAATTCTGTTCCGCGATCATCGGGATGGAGGTGGGGCTCAACGCGGCCGCGAGCTTCAACCCGATGTCCGAGTCGCGGACGGAGGCCTTTGGGACGATGACGTTCCTCCTCGGGGCGATGCTCTTCTTCTCGTTAGACCTTCACCACTACATGCTCGCCGCGCTGCAGAGAAGCTACGGGCTTGTCTCTGTCGGCGGCGCCGGGCTTTCGATGCCGCTGTTCTACGAGGTGATGCACCGGACGGCCCAGATCTTCCAGGCCGGGCTGATCATGTCCGCCCCCGTGCTGGCGATCTCCTTCCTGATCTCGATCACGTTTGCCCTGATCAGCCGTGCGGTCCCGAGCATGAACGTCTTCTCCGAGAGCTTCTCGTTCCGGATCCTTGCCGGGCTGCTCGTTTTCGGCATGACCCTGAACCTCACCGCGCAGCATGCGGCCAACTACCTGCGGCGGATCCCGGACGACATCCTGCGCGTGGCCCGCCTCCTTTCCCCCGGATGATGCATGGCTGAGGATCGCGGCGAGAAGACAGAACAACCGACGCAGCGCCGGATGGATGAGGCGCTTCGCCGGGGGGAGATTCCGATCAGCTCCGAGGTGCAGACCGGCGTGGTCCTGATCGCCCTGCTGACGGGGCTCTGGGTCGGGGGGCGCGATCTCTGGAAGGGGCTCACGCTCTCGCTCACGGGAATCCTCGGCCACCTCCACGAATTCAACATCACGACCGAGGGGTTGCAGCACGACGCCGTTCGCGCCGTCCTGTGCGCCGCCGGGCTGATCAGTCCCCTGGTGCTGGCCATCGCCCTTGGCGGGCTGCTCGCCGGCGGGCTGCAGAGCCGGTTCCAGACCTTCTCCGAGGCCCTTCGCACCGACTGGGAGCGCGTCAACCCGATGGCCGGCTTCTCGCGGCTCTTCTCGATGCGCTCGGCGGTTCCGACCTCCATCGCGATCGTGAAGCTCACGGTGGTCATCGCGCTGACCTACGGGCAGGTGCGCAAGGTGCTCGAGGACCCGATTTTTTCGAGTGCGGTGAACGCTGCACGAATTGCCGAGTTCCTGACGGAAACCGCCCTGGGGATCATCCTCCGGGTAACCTTTGCCCTGTGCGTCATCGCGTCGGCCGACTACGGGTACCAGTTCTGGCGGAACCGCCAGGACCTGATGATGACGCGCGAGGAGGTGGAGGAGGAGCAGAAGAGCACGGAAGGAAATCCCCAGGTCAAGGCGGCGATGCGGCGCCGACGGCAGAAGACCAACCAGAGGAAGATGCTGCAGGATGTCCCCACGGCGGACGTGGTTGTGACCAACCCGACCCATTTGGCCGTGGCCCTGCGCTATGACCGGAAGACCATGCGGGCGCCGATGGTGGTGGCGAAGGGTTCCCGGCTGAACGCCCTCCGGATCCGGGAAATCGCCCGGAAGCACCAGGTCCCGGTGATCGAAAACAAGCCCCTGGCACGGATGCTGTTCCGGCATGCGCGGGTGGGTGGCGAAATTCCTGCTCAGTTCTACGCCGCGGTGGCAGAGCTGCTTGCCTATGTCTACCGGGTCAACCGTTACCGGTATTACACGGAACGCAACCGGACCCAGCCCTGACCCCGCCTGAGACCTCATGGCCAACAAGCCTCAATCGAGTATCGTCCGACTGCTCCGGCAGGCGGATCTCTGGTTCATCATCGGGCTCTTCGGGACCCTGATGCTCCTGATCCTTCCGGTCCCGTCCCTCCTCCTGGACATCCTCCTGGCGGTGAGCATCGCCCTGTCGCTCCTGACCGTCCTGGTCATCCTGTACTTGAGGGAGCCGTCGGACTTCACCGGGTTCCCAACCCTGCTGCTCATCGCGACCCTCTTCCGGCTGGGGCTGAACGTCGCCTCGACGCGACTGATCCTGCTGGACGGTTTTGCGGGGAACATCATCCAGGCGTTTGGTAATTTTGTCGTCGGGGGCAACTTTGTCGTCGGGCTGGTCGTTTTCGTGATCCTGGTGGTCATCAACTTCGTGGTCATCACGAAGGGTGCGGGCCGGATCGCGGAGGTGGCGGCCCGGTTCACGTTGGACGCCCTGCCCGGGAAGCAGATGGCCATCGATGCCGAGCTGAACGCCGGGGTGATCGACGAGCTGGAGGCGCGCCGCCGTCGTCGCAAGGTGGAGCAGGAGGCCGACTTTTACGGGGCGATGGACGGTGCGAGCAAGTTCGTCCGGGGCGATGCGGTGGCGGCCATCCTGATCACCCTGGTGAACCTGATTGGCGGGTTCGCGGTCGGCATGGCCCAGCGCAACCTGAGCCTGGCCGACGCCCTGCGCCAGTATACGCTGCTCTCGATCGGCGACGGCCTGGTCTCGCAGGTCCCGGCCCTCATCACCTCCACCGCTGCGGGCATCCTGGTGACCCGGGCGGCGGCCCGCACCGACCTGGGGCATGAGCTTGGGTCCCAGCTCCTGGTCTCCCCCCGAGCCATCTCGATCCTTGCGATCATGCTCACGTTCCTGGCGCTGGTGCCGGGGCTTCCAACCCTTCCCTTCCTCCTGCTGGCGATCGTTGCCGGCTCCCTTGCCTACGCCATGAACCGCTGGGGCCCCCTGCTGCAGGAGCTCCCCGGGGCGGCCGGCGCATCGGGAGCCGGACTCGAGGGCCGGGGCGAGAAGAGCCGTGGGGCCTCGGGTGCCGCCGCCGGCCCGAACGCCGCGGCCGGGGCCGGCCCCAAGGCCAGTGGCGCCGCCGAGAAGCTGGAGACGCTCCTGGGGGTCGACCCGTTCCAGATCGAGCTTGGGTATTCCCTGGTCAGCCTGGCCGACGCCCGCAGGGGAGGGGACCTCCTCGAGCGTGTCACCGGGGTGCGACGCACCTTCGCCCAGGAGATGGGGGTCCTGATCCCGCCCATCCGGCTCCGCGACAACCTCCAGCTTCCCCCGAGCGAATACCGGTTCATCCTCGCCGGCAACACCAGCGCCAAGGGGGAGCTCATGCCGGGGCAGCTCCTGGCGATGAATGCCACCCAGAGCAAGACCACCCTGAAGGGGATCCCGACCGTGGAGCCGGTGTTCCAGCTCCCGGCCACCTGGATCACGGAAACGGAGCGCAAGAACGCCGAGCTCGGGGGCTACACCGTGGTCGATGCCTCGTCGGTGCTTGTCACGCATCTTTCCGAGACCCTGAAACGGAACTGCCACCTCCTGCTGAGCCGCCAGGATGTCCAGCTCCTGCTCGACAACCTGAAGCAAACCCACCCGACGGTGGTCAACGAGCTGATCCCCACGCAGCTCAACGTCGGCCAGGTGCAGCGCATCCTTCAGAACCTCCTCGCCGAGGGGGTGTCGATCCGCAATCTCTCCGGAATCCTCGAGAAGGTCAGCGATTTCGCCTCGATCACCAAGAACCCCGACGAGCTCTCGGAGCATGCGCGCCGGGCGGTGGCGGCCCAGATCTCCCGCCCCTACCAGGTGGATGCCAACCGGGTGAGGGCCATCACCCTCGACCCGAAGCTGGAGCAGCAGATTGCCCAGTTTGTGCGCCACACCCCGAACGAGATCAGCCTCTCCCTGGAGCCCCGGATGGCCCGGCACATCGTCGACACCCTCTCCCGCCACCTTCAGCAGCTCCTGGCTGCGGGGTATCCCCCGGTGGTCCTGTGCGCTCCGGCCATACGGCTCGCGTTCCGGAGGTTCTTCGAGGCAACGTTCTCCGACCTTGCAGTGCTGTCGTACGCGGAGGTTCCCCCGAAGGTCGACGTTCTCAACACCGCCGTGATCCCGGCGCTTCCCGAGGCTGCCTGACCCTGTGCCAACCGCCCCGATCCAATCCCCTCCCCATTCCGCCATGCAGATCGTACCGTTTGTCGCCCGGACCGCCGCCGAGGCCTTTGCCCGCATCCAGGACCAGATGGGGCCCGAGGCCGTTGTGCTGAACGTCCGGCAGTTGCCCGTGAGCGGGCTGGCGCGGTTCTGGCGCCGTCCCCGGATCGAGGTGCTTGCCTGCCCTCCGGGGCTCTTCCGCGAGCCCGCCGGGTCCGCGTCCGCCGAGCCCCTGCCGGAGCTTGCCCCCCGGTTTCCCCTGGCCCCTTTGCCTGCCAACCCCACCGACCCCATGGCCCCACCCGTCCTCGAAGCGGGTGGGGCCTCATTGGGCCCCGGGGTTCGCCCGAGCCGCTGGCGTGTGGCGGAGCTCCTTTCGGCCGCGGGGATCCAGCCCCTCGCCGCCCAGCGGCTGATCGATGACATCGAGACGCATCACGGGCCCCAGCCCCCGGCGACGATGCATCGCGAGATCGCCTTCCTGCGGGAGACCCTCCGGCAGCTCTGGATGGTCGCCGATCCGATCCAGAAGACCCGTCCCCAGGTTCTCGTCGGCCCTTCGGGCTCGGGAAAGACAACCCTGCTTTGCAAGTGGCTGACCAAGCTCGTGCTCATGGAAGGGGAGTCGGCCCGGGTGTTCAGGATGGACGCCAACACGGCCAACACTGCCGAGACTCTCGACGTCCATGGGCAGATCCTGGGCGTGCCTGTGATGCGGGGAATGCCTGGCCCTGAAAATATCGCTTCAGGAGCCTGGCAGTTTGTCGATCTACCGGGTGTCGATTGGAGGGATCGCGACGCGATAGGCGAATTACGCCGGTCGTTGGACAAAATTACCGGCGCCGAGGTGCATTTGGTGCTCAACGGTGCCTACGAGGTCCCTGTCCTTCTGGCCCAGATCCGGGCCTTTTCCAGCCTCCCCCTCAACGGCCTCATGGTCACCCATTTGGACGAGGAAACCCGCTGGGCCAAGCTCTGGAATCTGGTGGTTTCAGGCCCGCTGGCATTGAGGTTTCTGAGTGCGGGCCAGAACATTCCCGGCGAGTTCCTGGACGCCTCCCCCGACCGCCTGAACGACCGGTGGCTGGGGGGCCGTTGACCCCCCCCCCCCCCCCCCCGCCATCCCCGCCCCAATACGCGCCGCCGCCGCAATATCCGCCGCAGTACGCGCCGGGCTACCAGCCCGGGATGTTCCAGCGCGGCGG
>DMJJ01000401.1 GCA_003452185.1 Verrucomicrobiales bacterium
TCCTTCTTGGTGGTGAAGAAATCCTCGAACAGCCGGTCAAGGTGCTCGGGGGCGATCCCGCATCCGGTGTCGCTGACAGCCAGGGTGAACCAGGAGTCGAGGCCCCCCTGGTCGCGTCGAAGGCCTGTGCGGACCACCACCTCGCCCCCGGTCTCCCCCACCGCATCCAGGGCGTTGAGCAGGAGGTTGAGCAGGGCCTGCTCCACCTGGTAGGGATCCCCCAGGATTTCATCCCCGGGGGCGAGCAGCTCCTCGCGGAGGGTGATCGGCCGGCTCCCGAGTTGCGGGCGGATCCGTCGCATGGTGGTGGCGATCAGGGCGTGGAGGCGGATCGGTTGGGCGAGGGTTCGTACCGGGCTTGCGTAGCGCAGCATCTGGCCGACCACGGAGTTGATGCGCTCGATTTCCTGCTTCACGATCGCGGCCATCTCCAGGCCGGGCTGACGTTCCAGGAGTAGCTCCGTCAAGGTCTTCACTGCCACGAGCGAGTTCTTGATCTCGTGCGCCATGGCGGGGAGCAGGGATCCGAGGCTTGCCAGCCGCTCCCACCGGGCTTTTTCCTCCCCGGTCCCCTCCGCGGCCCCCGCCGGCACGGGTCGCACGACGATCGAGAGCCCCGTTCGCGCCGCCGGAGCCGCCGGGGAGGGGAGGGGAACGAGGTCGACCGCCAGGGGCTCCGATCCCGCCTCACGGGCCCCGCTCCGATGCCAAAACGTTCGCCGCGGCTGAACTTTGCTTGCCTCAGTCAGGCTCTCCGACACAATCTTGCGGAGGTCAGCCGGCAGCGCGCCGAGCGGAAGTCCCGGTCCGGCGTTCGGAGGCAGGAGGCCCAGACTGATGCAATCGTTGTTGAAGGAGATCAGGACGCCGGACGCGTCCACAAAGAGTATCCCGCACAGGGCGGAGGAGGGCTCCGCCTGAGTCTCTCTCCCCGAAATATCCTGTGTTTGTGGGAATCGGCCCATGAGGGATTGATCATCGGGCCCGCGCACCCCCGCCACGATGGGCCTGAGCGGCGTCGCCTGATGTGCCGCCACCTTAACCCCTTCCCCCTTCCAGACAATCAAAAACCCGATCCCGGGGTTTTGGTCGGAACCCCTGCCAGAGAAGCGGTTTCGCTCCAACACTCACGCGGATCCCAACGCCCGGGGAACGGGGCGGCAAAAAACGCCTACTTTGGCCAATCCGTTGTTGCCAAGAATGGCCTGCTTTGCGGTAATCTCCCATGACAGCTCAGTCAGAAGTCATTCAGAAGACGTACGCCCGCGAAGAACCCTGTAGTTCATTGATGAAGACCATCTTGGTGCTGGCGCAGAACCCAGAGCTGCCCAACGCCATCCGCTCAGCTCTGGAGTCTCATCCGTACCGGATCATCCACCGACCGGACCTTGAGGAGGCTGAGCCCTTGCTCCGGCATGGTGCGTTGGACGCCTGTTTGGTGGATGCCGACCAGCCCCAGGTGCAGGCGATGTGGATCATCGAGAAACTCCGTGAGTTCGCTCCCGGAGTGCCGATTCTGGTCTTTTCGACCGTCCGGTCCCCGGAGTGGGAGGAGGTCGCGTATCTGCGGGGAGTGGCCCATGTGCTTGGGAAACCGATCCGCGGCCGGCTTTTGCACACCTTTCTGGAGCGACTCCCCACCCCTTCGCCGAAACCGGTGTCGGCTCCACGCCCGGTGCGTCCGCCGGGAGGTGGGGGGGGAGGAATCGTCGCCCCGGTCCGGGTCGACCCCGCGGGGGTCCTCGACGAGCTCACCCGCCTCCTCCCGCATGCCTACTCGGTTCGCGACCTCTTCAGCCAGCTCCTCCCCGCCCTCCGGACCTCCCTGGGGGTGCATCGCGTGGTGGCTTTCCTGCGTCAGCCTCTTCCCGTGGAGGGGGGGCAGCCCTCGCTGAACGAGAGCCGACGCCTCCACTCGGTCGCCGCGGTCGGAATCTCCCCGAAGGTGCTCCAGAATTTCGAACTCTCCCTCGACAGCGGCGTTGGCGCGCTCCTTGGAGAGCCGGTCCACCTGCTCCGCCGCACTAGCGAGGAGGTGGCCGCCAGCCCCTCAGCCCAGCAGGAGCTCGACGTCCTGGGGGTGGAAAGCGTGGTCGCCCTGATGGAGGGGCAGGTGGTCCTGGGACTCCTCGGGATGGGGAGCCGTATCGATGGCTGCCCGCTGGATCCCGGGGTCGTGGAGAAGGTGTTTTACCTCGCGGAGAAGACCGCCTCCGCCGTCCAGCAAATCTGGGCCAATGAGCGCGTTCTCGCCAACCACGGGATGATGACCGACATCCTCCGGGAGCTGAACAGCGCCTGCGTCGTCATCGGGAGGGACCTCCGGATCCTCCATGCCAACAAGGCTGCCCGCACCCTGTTCCTTCCCCCGGCCGACAACCAGGCTGAGCCGACGTTCAGCGACCTGCCCCAGACCCTCTGCAGCCGGATCTACCAGGTGCTCAAGACCGGCACCGCGGTGCCGGCCTTCAAACACCGGCCCCCGGAGACCCCCGCGCGGCTCTTCCAGGTCACGATCATCCCGTTCCAAAGCAAGGAGACCCTCCTGCCCGACTCCGCCCTCCTCGTCATGGAGGACCAGACCCAGTCGGAGCAGCTCAAGCGCCTGGAAATCGAGGCCGCAAACCTTCGATTGGTCAGAACCATGGCCGATCGGCTGGCCCATGAGATCGGGAACGCCCTCGTGCCGGTATCGACCCACCAGCAGCTCCTCCCGACCCGCCACAAAGACCCCGAGTTCCGGCAGTCGCTTGAGTCCGCTCTGGCCAGCAGCGTCAAGCGGATCGCCCGCCTCGTGAACCAGATGGTGTTCCTGGCCCAGGATCGTCCGATGAGCGTCGAGAGCCTCCCGGTAGTCACCCTCGTCGAGGATGCTTTCCGGGAGGCTCAGCGCCACCTGCCGATCCAGACCGCCACCCTCAAGCAAAGCAACGAATCGACCACCGCCACCGTGGCGGGGGATCGGGAGGCGTTGAAACATGCTTTGGCTGAGGTGTTTTTGAACGCTCTGCAGGCGAACCCCTCCGATGCCAAGGTGGCGGTGCGCACCTACGAAAGCCCCACCGATGCCGGTGCCCGCTCCCTTCGGATCGACATCATGGACAATGGGGATGGATTTGCCTCCGAGACCGCCCAGCAAGCCACGGACGCCTTTTTTACCACGCGAAGCGTCGGGCTGGGGCTCGGTTTGACCGTCACCCGCAAGGTGATCGAGAGTCATCAGGGCCGCCTGGAGGTCATCCCATCCGAGGGGCGCCGGGGTGGGTTGGTCAGCATCTCCCTCCCAACCGAGCTGGAAGAGTGAGATTTGCCGACTTTTCATTTGACTCCTTCCCCCCCTTTGTTAAGTTCCGCGCTCCTTAACGTCAGGTTCTGATGAAAACATTTTTGCCAAAAGTTGATGTGAACCAGCGCCAGTGGCACGTGATCGATGCCGACGGTGCGGTTCTCGGCCGCCTTGCTGTCCAAATCGCTGACATCCTTCGCGGGAAGAACAAGCCGACCTTCACCCCGCACATGGATGCCGGGGATTTCGTCGTTGTGATCAACGCCGAGAAGGTGCGCCTGACCGGCAAGAAGGAGACGGCCAAGGAATACATGTCGTATTCCGGCTGGAAGGGTGGCGAGAAGTATGAGAGCGCCGCCCATCGCCGCGCCCGCCGTCCCGAGCTGCTGATCCACAACGCCGTTCACGGGATGGTTCCCAAGAACCGGCTCGGATCGCAGTTGCTGACCAAGCTCAAGGTGTATCGTGGCGCGCAGCATCCCCACGCGGCTCAGCAGCCGAAGGTGACGGCGCCGGCGAAGTAAACGAAACGGAACCGACCGATTTTCTTTAATCATGGCCCAGACACAGGAACATCTCGGCACCGGCCGGCGGAAGACCGCCGTCGCCCGGGTGCGCATCGCCCCCGGAGCAGGCAAAGTGACCGTCAACGGTCGCGCGCTTGAAAACTACTTTTTGACCGAGTCGCAGCGCCTTCTGGCGATGCAGGCGCTTGCGGTCACCGAGAGCGCCAGCAAGTACAACATCCGCGTGAACGTCTCCGGCGGCGGCCCGAACGGCCAGGCCGGCGCGGTTCGCCACGGCATCGCCCGCGCGCTGCTCCAGGTGGACGCCGCGCTTCGCCCGACGCTCAAGTCGAACGGCCTCCTGACCCGCGATCCTCGTATGAAGGAGCGCAAGAAGTACGGCCAGCCCGGCGCCCGCAAGCGCTTCCAGTTCTCGAAGCGTTAATCCCAGGTTTCACAAAAACCCCGCCGGGTCTCCCCGGCGGGGTTTTTTCTTTCCCCCCTGCAGCCCTCGGGGGCACTCTCCGCCCGTCCGTTCAACTCAACCGATCGATCGATGTCCACGACCCTTTCCACGCCAGTGCGAGTCGCCATTGTTGGAGCCTCCGGGTACTCCGGTGAGGAGCTCGTCCGGCTCCTGCTCTCCCATCCCCACGTCGAGCTCACGGCCGTCACCTCCCGCGCAAGCGCCGGCCAGCCGCTCTCAAAAGTGTTTCCGAAGTTCGCGAGCCACCCGCGCTCCAAGGCTCTCCGGTTCACGGAACCGAACGCCGACCAGTTGGCCCGCGAGGCGGACGTGATCTTTCTCGCCCTACCGCACGGGGTCGCCGCCGAGTTCGCCATCCCGCTGGTCAAGGCGGGCCGGATCGTCATCGACCTGAGTGCCGACTTTCGCCTGAAGAGCCCCGACGTCTACCGCGAGTTCTACGGACATGAACACCCGGCCCCCGCCTTGCTGGAGCAGTCGGTGTACGGGCTGCCCGAGGTCTACCGTCGGGAGATCCGCACCGCCCAGCTGATCGCTTCGCCCGGCTGTTATCCCACGAGCATCCTCCTCCCAACCCTCCCCCTCCTGCGGGCGGGGCTCATCAAGCCGACCGGGATCATCGCCGACTCCCTCAGCGGGGTGAGCGGCGCCGGACGGAAGGCGGAGATCGACTACCTCTTCTGCGAGTGCAACGAGAGTGTCCGCCCCTACGGAATCCCGAAGCACCGCCACCTGTCGGAGATCGAGCAGGAGCTCTCCAAGGCGGCCGGCACGAGCGTCGTGATCCAGTTCACCCCCCACCTCATCCCGGTCAACCGGGGGATCCTCACCACCCAGTACCTCGCCCCGTCGGAGAGCTTCCAGGGGGCGGAGCAGGCCGCCGCCCTCGGGAGCCGGATCGCCGAGTGTTACCGTGCCGCCTACGCCTCGGAACCGTTCGTGCGAGTGCTCGAAGGGGCGTCGCTGCCCGATACCAAAAACGTGGTCGGCACCAACGTGGTCGAGCTCGCCTGGAGACTCGACCCCCGGACCGGGCGTCTCCTCCTCCTCAGCGCCGAGGACAACATCGTCAAGGGAGCCAGCGGCCAGGCCCTCCAGAGCATGAACATCCGGTGCGGGTTCCCTGAGACGGCCGGGTTGCTCTGAGCCGGTTCGACGCTCCTCCCGCCTCCCTCCGGTCTGGCGATCGCAGGGCCCTCCCCGGAGTTACGCGACACGGAGTCGCGATTCCGGGAAGGAGCGCATACAAAAACCGACGTGGGCGGTGTTCTTTCGGTGGATGGCGCAACACCCCTCCGCCGACCCGAGCACCTATGAACCTGCTGCCCCGCTTCCTCATGCACCCTCGAATCTCCCTTGGGTGGATGCTGCCACTTGCCTTCGCCCTGGGCCTGAGCCTGGCCCCCGATGCCCGGGGGGCCGATCGAAAAGGGGCCGCCAAGCTCCGCCCCGACACCATCCCGCCGGAGGTGTTCCGTCTCATCGAGGCGAAGGAGGACCAGCTCAAGGATCTTGCCCTGCGGCTCAAACTGGAGGTCTCGGATGACGTCTGGGACTTCTTTGACACCCTCCGGGAGGGGAGCTGGAAGGAGATCGAGGCGGCCTTCCGGGAGCTGCGACGCCGGGCCGGGCAATACGACAACTACACACGGGATCCAGGGGTGGCCGGGGTGATCTGGAGTCCGACGCTCGAATGCGAGATGGCGTACGAGCACTTCGCCCTTGGGGAACGGAAGTATTTTGAGGCCTTCGGACGGGACATCCTCGACTCGATCCCCCGCGGCAGCCTGTACTTTGGGGGGACCGACCCGGGCCGCTCGCTCCCGACGGCCTTCTCCCGCGACCATGCCAAGGGGGACCCCTTCTTCACCCTGACCCAGAACGCCCTCGCCGACGGGACGTACCTGCAGTACCTCCGGGCAATGTATGGCGGCAAGATCCACGTCCCGACCGACGCCGAGTCGAGCGCCGCCTTCCAGGCTTACGTGGCGGATGCGCAATCCCGCTACGATCACGACCACGCTCATCCGGACGAACCGGCGCAGCTCCGTCCCGGTGAGGATTACCAGACTGCCAATGGGAAGATCATGGTTTCGGGGCAGGTGGCTGTGATGTCCATCAATGGCTTGCTCGTCAAAACCATCATCGACCAGACCCCGGCCCCCGAGGTCTTCATCGAGGAGAGCTTCCCGATCGATTGGATGTATCCCCACCTTGAGCCACACGGCCTGATCCTGAAGTTGCATCGCTCCCCCCTGGCCGGCCTTGGCGCCGAGGTTGTGCAGAAGGATTTCGACTACTGGCAGCCGCGCCTGACGGGAATGGTGGGGGGGTGGTTGAAGCCTGGTGTTTCGACGCGGGAGGTTTGCGACTTTGCGACCAAGGTTCACATCGACCGGGATCTCACCGGTTTTGCCGGGGATCCGAAGTTTGTCCGGAATGACTACTCGATGCGGGCCTTCTCGAAGCTCCGGTCCGCGATTGCGGGTGTGTATGAGTGGCGGGCGCGGAACTCGAAGTCGGCCTTGGAAAAGGAACGCATGGGGCGGGCCGCTGGGGATGCCTTCCGCCAGGCGTTTGCCCTTTCACCCTCCAACGCGGATCTGACCACCCGGTGGGTCCGGTATCTCACATCAAATGGGAACGTCGACGAAGCGCGTCTGGTCGCGATGACCGCCTCCAAGGTGAGTCCGGGCAACGCAACGCTCTCCCGACTGAATGCCGAGTTGCAGAAGGGGGGCACCCCATCTCGAAAGGAGTAAATCCATCCGTCCCCACCTGCCACTGTAGCGACCGAGGTCACGAGGTCGTGGGCGCGAGCATGCCCCAGCGCCGCAGTTGAGCAATAGCGGCCCTGCGTGCCGGAGAGTGGGGAGGCCCGCCCTGTGGCGAGCCCCACCTCCTGACGTCGGTGGC
>DMJJ01000402.1 GCA_003452185.1 Verrucomicrobiales bacterium
GCCCCGGGCACAGACCCCCAGCCCACGCTCGTCACCCGGCTGACCCCGCGGGCCGACGGGAGCAAAGTGGTGCGGCCCCTTCCCCTCAACACCCCCTGGCGCGTGGTGTTGATCGGCGACCGGCCCGGCGCCCTGCTGGAGTCCGGGACCCTGTATGCCCTCAACGAGCCCTCCGTGATCCGGGACACCTCCTGGATCCACCCCGGGAAGATCACGTTCCACTGGTGGAACGGGGACGTGTATGACGGCAAGCCGGGGGAGCCGATCCTCTCCTTCAACATGGCGAAACGGTACATCGATTTCTGTGCCGCCAACGGGATCCCCACCCACTCGATGTCCTCGACCGAGGGGACCACCGACCCGTGGTACCACCAGTCGAAGCACGGGACAGAGCCCGGCCCGGACACCGATGTCACCCGCCCCCGCGAGGGCTTCGAGCTCGAAAGGATCCGAAAGTATGCCGAATCGAAGAACATCCGCCTCTGGACCTGGGTTCACCAGGGGGCGCTGCGCGGGCGCGTGGAGGAGGCGTTCACGGCATTTGAGAAAATGGGCTGGAGCGGGATGATGGTCGACTTTTTTGATCACGACGACCAGGGGTCGGTGGAGTTCGCCGAGGCGATCCTGGAGTCAGCCGCCCGCCACCACATCCTCATCCACCTGCACGGGATCTGGAAGCCGACCGGCATGGAGCGGACCTATCCGAACCTGATGAACCACGAAGGGGCCCTGAACCTGGAGTATCTCAAGTGGAGCGACCGGTGCACGCCCGAGCACAACCTGATGATGGCGGCCACACGGCTCATCGCCGGTCCGATGGACTATCACCTGGGGGGATTCCGCGCCGTGACCCGCGCGGAGTTCAAGCCCCGGGGCATCGCCCCGAACGTCCTCGGCACCCGGTGCCATCACCTCGCGATGTATGTCTGCTTCGACAACCCCAACCCGATGGTTGCGGACTACCCTGCGGCGTACGAGGGGCAGCCTGGATTCGAGTTCCTGAGGCGGGTCCCGACCTGGTGGGATGAGACGCGGGTGCTGAAAATGGTCCCCGGGGAGCTGCTCGTCACCGCGCGACGCAAGGGGAGCTCCTGGTATGTCGGAGGGATGACCGCACGGAGGCCGCAGGCGCTTGAGATCCCGCTCTCCTTTCTCGGCAGCGGCCGCCATCTGGCCCGGACCTGGAGCGACGCGGCGGACGCCGCCACGGAGCCGAACCATCTCTCGACGGGCACCACCCTGGTCACGCGGAAGGAGGGGCTGAAGATCCAGACCGCCCTGGATGGCGGATTCGTGGTGGAGATCACCCCCGGGGGCCAGTGACGGTCATGCTGACGGGGGGGAGAGCCGGACCTCCCGGTAGCCCCCGCGCCGCACGAAATAGCCGATCAGCCCGAGATAGCAGACCAGCATGATCCCGGGCAGGAGCGCCACCCGGCCCAGGGTTGCCTGGTTGTTGACGGCCTGGGCTTGATCGATCAACGCCCGCTCGGCGGCGGGCAGGGCCGCCACCTTCGATTTGTCCACCGGACGATACCGGAGCCCGTGCTTTTGCTCCACCGGGCCGGCGACCTTCTCGAGCAGCGCGGGGTTCTGCCGTCCCAGGCGCTTGTCGAGCGAGTCATCCTGAAGAGTTCCCAGGAACGGGCTGCCAATCACCCCCACGGCGATCAACCCGACGGCGCTGACGGAGCTCAGGGTGAGCGCCCCTCCCTTGGGGAATTGCTCCGAGACCACGCCCAGGGTCGTGGGCCAGAAGAAGGTTTTCCCAACCCCGTAACACGTCGCAGCCAGAAACACCCACCCGGCGCTCGATCCCGCGCGCGACAGCCAGGTCAGCCCCAGCGAGGCGACCGCGGCCGAGAGGGCAAGAAGCCCAAGCGGGGAGATCTGGCGGGCGATCGGCCCGGCGAGGAAGCGGAGGATGAACATGATCGCAGAGGTGTAGATCAAGACCCAGTTCCCTGCGTTCGGGCCGGCATCCCGGAGCACCGGGGTCATCAGGTCGGCGATCCAGCTGTCGGTCCCGAGCTCCGTCGTCGCCAGCAGGGTCATCACCCCCATCAGCAGGAGAAACATGGGCCGTCCGATGTTTCGGATTCTCAGGGCGAACAGGAGGGTCGGCACAGCCGTCACCAGGGCGATCCCCCACCCGGGAAGCCGGAGCTCCGCCACCCGCAGGATCTCGTCGACCGCGTACCCGAGGAACAGGCAGATCAGCAGGCATCCTCCCCAGCCGCACTCCCGCAGCATGTCGGTGTAGCTGATGCCTGCAGCCACCCGCTCCTGCACGGGAAACTCCTCGCGGAGCATCATCCCGCCGTAGACCAGGGTCGGGAGAAGGTAGAGGCCGATCTTCCAACGCCACGACTCCTCCCCGCCCACGGACCCCAGGGTCACCACCACCAGCCCCCCAAGAACCATGCCCCCGGGCCACCCTGCATGGAGAATGTTCAGGAAGTGGGTCTTTTGCTTGGCGTAAAGGGTCGCCGCCACGGGGTTGATCACCCCCTCGACCACCCCGCCCGCGAGGGCAAAGATGAACGTGCCGAGATAAAGCGATCCGTACCCCCCCGCGGTCATGAGGATCAGGGCCGAGAGAATGTGGCACCCAAAGCCGAACGCCATGGCGCGCTTGTACCCGATCCGGTCGACCGCCAGCGCGCTCAGGATCATCGTCACCGCCTGGGGATAAAGCCCCGCCCCCTGGATCGAGCCGAGCTGGGTTTCGGTCAGGTTGAACCGGCGACCCAGCTCCCCGAGCAGGAAGGCACGGACCACGAATCCGATGGCGGAGGCGACCAGCGAAAGCGTGCAGGCGACGAAGAGTCGGTTGGGGCGGCTGGGCATAGCTCTCAATCAAGCCTGCGACGACCGGCCGGGAGGGCCCGTTTCAGGAACCGGACCCCCTTCCACGCGATCTCGGCCTCGGTCGGCTCGATGGGGCGCCAGATGGAGGCCGCCCGCGCCAGCGCCCGGATCCGGGCGCTGAAGGACTCAATGACAACATCCCCCTGGTAGCCGATCGAGCGGAGGGCGGCCGCGATCCCCTTCCAGTCGATCTGGTCGTTGCCCGGGGTCCCCCGGTCCGACCCGCATGCATGGAGGTGCCCGAGTCGGGGGCCGGCCCGGCGGATGGCCGCCGCGGAGTCCTTCTCCTCGATGTTCATGTGGAACGTGTCGAGATGCAGCTTGAGGGCGGGACTCCCGACGTCGGCAATCATCTCAAGCCCCTGGTCGCAGGTGTTGAT
>DMJJ01000140.1 GCA_003452185.1 Verrucomicrobiales bacterium
AGCGGATGGCCTTTGTTGTCGTCGTCCGTGGCGTTCGTGATCCACTGGTTGTCCCCGAGCCCGTACGGGCCGCTCAGCGGCGGCCATTTCCATTTGGCCCGGTCGATGAAGGCCTCGGTCCACATTGCGTTGGTCAGCACCGCGATGTGGGCCTCGAACTTCCTGAGCAGCGGGTGCGTGGAGGGGGGCTGCGCCCACCCGTCCAGCAACGACCGCATCCGCCGCAGGAGCATCTGACGGGTTTCGGGAACGGAAATGATCACATCGTACATCCGGTTCCAACTACTGCCGCTGATCGGAAGCACGGCGCTGCCGCCGTAAAGCGGATGGCCTTTGTTGTCGTCATCCGTGGCGGTCACGCCCCCGTTGCGGCCCGTGTTGTCGCCGTAATAGAGCTGGCCCCAGGAGAGGTTCATGTCGAACGGGATGATGCGCCAGCGCCCATCCCCCTCGGAGTCACGATACAACGTCATGTTCGCCCAGACATCGTCGGCCTCCTGGACCCAGCGGGCGCAGGCCAGGTAGTTGATCACGTTGGGAAGATCGAGCATCTCGAAGGCGTTGGTACGACGGAGCCCCAGGGGGCGCGCCTCGTTGATCGCAGCCGCCAGGGCCTGATAATCGGCGTGGCTCTCCCAGGTGCGGGTCTTCTTCTCGAATCCCCCGGTGCTCGACTCGTCAGGGGTCACGGTTCCGGCCGCCTTGTAGAGGGCCCCACGCGAGTCGTATCCCATGCGATCGAGCTGATCCTCCCCCATCACGTCCGTGTGGGAGGCCAATTGGTAGAACTCCCCGTTCATCTGCATCCGAACGGGGTAGTAGAATGGCGCCGGGGTCCCGGTCTCGTTCAGAAGCCAGAAGCTGAGCCCCTGCCGGAGGTACGCCGGGTCGAGGTGCTCTGCGATGAAGGAGGTTTTCCGCACGTATTTCCCGGGCCCGGGATGGCGCAACACGTGCTCGCGGTTGAACTCCATTCGATGAGATTTCTTGGGGAGGGAGGCGCTGGTGTTGCCCCGGAGCTCCATGTAAACGTTGTCATAGAACTCCCCGTCCAGGAACACGGAGATCCTCCCCCCGGTGGCCTCATCGTCGATCCGCGGGATGTTGGCCGGCGAGACAAAGAGGTGAAACACGGGAAGCTGGCTTGTGACGACCCCGGGATCCACCACGGTCCCGAGGTACTCGGGGGTGTTGAGCGGGTCGTTGAACAAAGGCCAGCGACTGGTGATCGACTGCGAGTCCTGGGCCACCACGGCATAGCGGAGCATCTGGCCGCTCGTGGCCGCGCCTGCTGGGATCACCGCGCCGAAGACCCCGTCCCCCGCAGCCCCGTCCTGGTGCAGCCCGTCATCCAGCATCACCACGGCCACCTCCGGGTTGAACATCACGCGATACCGCAGCACGACATTGGAGAGGGTGTTGAACGAGGGGAGCACCCGGGCGGTGACCGCCACGTCCTGTCCCGCCCGCGGGACCGAGGGGGTGTGACCCACCTCCAGCACCACCGGGCCCGGCACCTTCGCCCCGAACCCGTTCCCCTGCCCTGGTGTCGGGTGCGTGAAGTAGGTGGGCTCCGCCGCCTCCTGCAACACGCTCAAGGCGGTCAACTCGGCCCCGATCAGGAAGGTCGGATCCCCCGCGGAGAGGTTCAACCCTTGCAGAGCGAGGATGTTCGTCCCCGGGTGGAGCAGCCCGGGGAGCACGCCCTGGATCACCACATCGCTGAACGCCCCCGAGTGCACGGCCGTGGCCGCGGAGTCCCATCCCAGGGGATCGGGATCATTGGCGTGGCTGACCCGCCTCCCGTTGATCCAGGCGGCGTAGCCATCATTGTACTTCACCCGGAGGGTCAGCACGTTCAGGGCAGCCGGGTCGGCCACGACAAACGGGATCCTGACAAAGGCGCTGGTCCCGGTCCCCCTCAAGGCGGAGGCGAGGTCAACCCCGATATCCGCGGGGGAAATGCCTCCATCCCCCTGGTACGCCTGACCGATCTCCCCCGCATCGAGGGAGCGGTTGTAGATGCGGATGTCATCCATGCTCCCGTTGAAGCGACGCCAGAGAACCGTCGCGTCGGTGGACCGCCCGAGGTTGATCGCCAACGTGGCCGGAAAACTCCAGGCGCCGGAGTTGCTGCGGGACCCAATGAGCCGGCCATCGATGAAGACCGAGAGCCCGTCCGTCGCCCCCTGTCCGTACACCACCCCGATCTGGTGCCAGTGGTCGTCAGAGATCGTCGCATCGGTGGTGATGGAGCTCCGCACCGCGCTCGAGGAACCGGAAGCGGCCACCTGCAGCCGACCGTCGTCGAGCTGGGCAACGTACAACCCACCTGAGGTCGAGCGTCGTTCAAACAGCATCGCACCGCCCCCACCCGCCCCGGCAATCCCGGCCGTCTTGACCCAGAAGAGGAGGGTCCCCTGTGGAGCGTTGAAGTCCGGCCCCCCCGGGAGGGTGAGATAATTCGTGTTGGCGGCGGTAAATTGCATCACCCCTCCCCGCGAGACCGGAGTTGTCCCACCATCGGCGGCCGAGGAAACCCAGGTCGCCCCCTTGTTGGTCCCGTTGTGCAGCGTCCCCGCGGGGCGCGAGTCAAGAATCACGTTCGCCACGGGGGCCGCATCGAAATTCCACCTTAGCACGAGCGACTCCGCACCAACCAAGGTTGCGTCAGCCCCGGAATAGCCGGCCCCGGAGAGACCGGAAGCCCATCCTGAATCATCGAACGGCTCACCTCCCCCTTTCCAAGCCTCCGCAAGAAGGCTCCCGCCATTCCAGGCAGCGGGGACAAATGCCCGCAGCGGCGTGGTGGAATCGATCAGAACCACGTTGCTGCTCACGACGCCGTACCCGTAGGAAACGTCCGGGTACTGCGCGGGGTAGGCGGGCGAAAACGCGGTGCTCAAGGTCAGCCCGTCCGGTTTCACAAGCGCCAGATAGCTCCCGGAGGAGGGAAGCTTGAAGTTGGTGTGGAGCGGGGATCCGGGATCACGCCGATCCTTGCCCGATGCGAAGATCACAAGCTGAGCCCCAGCGTTCAGGTTGGTCGAGGGGAACTGCCATTTGGTAAGCTTGGCGGCGTTGTCCGTCAGGAACCACCCGGCCAGGTCCACCGGCACCACGCCCGTGTTGCGCACCTCCACCCAGTCCTGATAGGAGCCATCCTCATCCGCCAGAACGTGCACGTTGTTGGCGAGAAACTCGCTGATCACCACCTCGCCCCGCGCCATCTCTCCCCACGCGGCTGCGGCCAGGAGCATCAGCAACGCCCCCAAGCCGGCACGCCGAAGCAAACCCGGCGCTGAGGGTGGGTTATGGGGGAATGCGAAAGAGAACGAGACCCCTGGAAGGGAGGGCACGGCTTTGGGTTGCATGGAACGATCCTATATCACGCCGGGTCAAGAATGGGAAACCACAAAGAGGGCACCCACGACCCCGGCCTCGTCCCCTTCAATCTCTTGCGTCACCGCGTTCCGGCGTCACCCCGTCTCAAATGCGAAGAGCGCGGGTCGACCCCACCCCAAGCCCGCTTCTCCCTGCCAGACAGCGCTTCTGTCGGTTTCCCGCGCCTGGGGACTCGGGGGGGGAGCGGTTGACATCGCCGCTGGTTGACCCGTTCTCCCCTTACTCGGGTTTGTTCGTGCCCGGCGACCCCAGGAGCCCGGAAATCCGCGTGGTCAGCTCCTCGTAGGTTTCCGGGGAAAGATGGAGCGTGTCGCGGAACCGGGGGACCAGCGCGGGGAGCGGACTCGCGCCACCCACCGGGGCAAAGGGGTCGATGACCACGACCCCTTCCCTGCCCGCAAAGCGTTCGCGAAGCCGGCGGTTCAGTTCCTCCACTCCCTGCTCCACCGCCGCTCCCCAGAACAGCCGACGCTCCCACGGGACCGGCCCCGTTGGCCATACCGTCGATACCCAGACACGGGCGCCGAGGCGCCGGGCCTCCTCCACCACCCCCTCCAGATGCTCGACGCACCCCGTGAGGATCGTCTCCCTGAGGTCGGACCGAACCCCCAGCACCTTCAGGTCGTTGATCCCGGCCTGGATGAACACCGCCGCCGGGCGGACCTCGCGGATCGGGTCGGCGGAGAGCCGCTCAAGCTGGAGGGTGGTGAGCCACGGAACCCCGCCATTCGCGACCCGCCAGCCCGGGAAGCGCGGAGCTCCCCACTGCGCAATCCGCGAATCCCCCAGCAACAGCAGCACGGGGCCCTGCGATCCCGACGGCACCTCGACGTGGACCGCGGCCTCCACTTCTCCACGGATTCTCTCCAGGCAGAGACGCCCGTAATAGTGTCGCAAGGCCAGGGAGGCGAGCAGCGCCCCGCCCACCACCCCGATGGCCAGAAGTCCCGCCCATCGCAAGGGACGCCGCCACGGGGGAGGGGCTGTGGTTCGAGGGATCATGGCGACGATCGGGTCGCGGGAGCCGGAGGGGCATCGACCGCCGGAGGGGGGCCTAGCCGTTCGCGCAGGAACGCCTCCACGCGGAGCTTCGCATACTGGTTGACCGGCAAGGCGACATCCATCGTGTGGGGCCACCCCTCGAGTCGCGCGTACTCGTGCGGGACCCGAAGGGCCGTCAGGCGGGACTCCAGCTCGTCGGCCTGGTCGATCGGAACAATCTCATCCAGGGTGCCGTGGAAGGTGAGAGTCGGCGGCGCATTGGAAGTCAGGTACGTGATCGGCGAGGCGGCCTGGTACAGTCCGGGCGCCTCCTGGAACGACTTCCCCCCCAGGAAATCACGCACGACGCCCGCCCCCTGGGCGAACGGCGTGGTGAGGTCGACAGGGCCGTAGAAGTTCACCACGGCTGCCACCCGGCTGCTGACGTTGGGATGTCCCCCGCTCCCCTCCCACTCGGGCCGATCCTGAGCGTATCCGACCATGAGGGCGATGTGCCCGCCGGCGGATCCCCCCAGGATGGCGATTCGATCCGGGTCGACGTGAAGTCGCGCCGCATTCTCCCGGGCCCACCGGACGGCGCACTTGGCATCCTCCACCGGGGCTGGAAACCCGGCCTTCGGCACCAGTCGATACGAGAGGCTCGCAGTGACGTACCCCCTCTGGGCGAAGTGGGTAGTGTACACGAGATAGTCCTCCCGCTTCCCCGACTTCCACCCCCCACCGTGGACAAACAGAAGCAGCGGGGCGGGACGGGTCAGGCCCTCGGGGGTGAAGAGGTCGAGCAGCAACGGCTTTCCGTCCACCCGCCCGTACTCGATTCCGGTCTCGGCCTGAATCCCGGGCGGGACCGGGGGTGCGCGGTCGATAAGCTTCAGTGCTCCCAGGAGGTAAGCGGCCTTCAGCTGGTTGACGCTCCCGTAGCCCACCGGCGGCACCTGGAGCGAGGGGGCCGGGCGGGAAAGGATCCACCGGGCAACGAGCCCCGCAAGCCCCCCCGCCACCAGGAGGAGGAGCAGGGCGCGGGCGGCGATTCTCAGGGCTCGCTTCATTTCGGCCTCCCCCTGATCGCAGGAAACCTTCCAGGGGTCAACCCGCCGCTCACACGGAGCGGGGGCGAGGCCGGGGCCCCAAGCCCCCTGCCGGGTGGGAGGCCCCTGTTTGTAAGTGGTTGCCAAAACCAGCAGGTCGGTGCAGAGAGTTCGGACGAATTTCGAGCGTCCCGTGGTTCTGGCTGTCAAACAGCGCAGGCCCAAGGATGGGCACGACTGGGACATTCCGGCTCAAGATGCGGAATGAATCGTCGATGGAATGGGTTGGGCCCCTGTGAAGTGTGCCCTCCCGACGCCAGTCGTCGGCTGGAAAGCGTTGATTCATGAACACGAACGTCACGATTCCGCGGAATGTGATCATTTACGGGCTGTGCATTCCGCTCGCGATGTTGATGGGCTACCTGCTCACCACACCGCTGGACCTGGTCTCCCTGGGAGGGCTCCTCGGGGTGATGGGGCTGCTGCTGGTCCCGATTTTCCTCCGTTGGCACCACACGTTCCTCATCGTGGCATGGAACGCGGCGTTGAACGCCTTCTTCCTTCCGGGCCAACCCCGCGCCTGGATGCTCCTGGCCGCGGTGAGTGCGGCGTTTTCGATCCTGGACCGGATCATGAACAAGGAGAAGCGGCTTCAGCAGGTCCCGATGCTGATGTGGCCACTGCTCTTTCTGGCCGGGGTGATCCTGGTGACGGCCTGGGCCCGCGGCGGCATCGGGCTCCGGTCGGTGGGTGGCGCCTCCTACGGCGGCAAGAAATACATGGAGCCGCTGTTTGCGATCATCGGGTTCTTTGCGCTGTCGTGGAAGAGGATCCCGTTGCACAAAGCCGCCCTCTACACCGCGCTCTTCCTGCTCTCGGGACTGACCAACGCGCTGAGCAACCTTGCCTACTCGTTGCAGATCTACTGGCTGTTCTGGCTTTTCCCGGTCGATCTGGCCGTCATGCAGATCCAGGCAGACTACACACTGAATGATCGCGCCTTCTTCCGGCTGACCGGGGTGGCGTTCGCCTGCCTCGCCCCGTTTTGCTTCCTGCTCGCGCGCCACGGCGTGGCCGGGATCTTCCAGTTCAAGGACAACTGGAGCCTGATCCCGTTTCGGTTTCGCAACGGCTTTTACATCAACCAGCCGTTCCGGCTGCTCGGTTTCCTGGCGGCGGTCGGCTTGAGCACCGTCGGTGGGTTCCGATCGATGCCGATTCTCCTGGGACTCCTCTTCGTGATCCAGTTCTGCCTGGAGCGCCTCTACAGGACCCGGCTGCTGTACATCCTGGTGGGGGCCGGCCTCGCGGCGGGGCTGGCCATCCTGCCGTTCACAAACCGCCTTCCCTCGGTGATGCAACGAGCGATCAGCTTCCTCCCGGACAAGGTGGTCAAGCTGAGCCCCGCGGTCCGGTACGACGCCTGGGTCTCGACCGACTGGCGGCTCCGGATGTGGTCCGTCGTGGTGGATGAAATCCCCCGCTACTTCTGGCTCGGGAAGGGATACTCCGTCGATCCCACCGACCTCTACCTCGCCCGGGAGTCCTCGCGGCGCGGGTTCATCACCGACTGGGATGCCGCGTACATTGCGGGGGATTACCACAGCGGACCGCTCTCGATCCTGATTCCGCTTGGGATCTTCGGCACCATCGGGTTCGTCTGGCTCCTCGTCGCGGGGTTGATCGCCCTTGCGCGGAACTACCGTTACGGGCCTCCGGAGCTGAGTCGCGTCAACGCCTTCCTGCTCGCGTTTTTCATCGCCCAGGTCATCTTCTACTTCGGCGTCTTCGGGGCGTTCAGCAACGCGCTCTGGACCTTCACCGGCACCCTGGGGATGAGCGTCAGCCTGAACGGGGGCGTATTGAAATCGGCCCGCTCGCGGGAGGAGATTCCGGCCTCCGAGCCGGCCACCGCAACCGCGCCGCCACCCCCCCCAACCGGCGGCCTGGAGGCTGCGGGAGCCGCAGGCGCCTGATCGTGACGGGGCGGTGGGGTCAGCGACGCACCCAGCGATGGGTGGGGCGGTCGACCCGGAACTCAACCCGTCGGGTGGGGCTCTTCTCGGTGTAGATCGAGTAGGAAAACGGCTGCTGGTACAGGTGGCCGGCAAGGATCCGGCGCAGCCGAAAATGGGCAACCACCAGCGGTCTCCCGACCCGGGCCCAGGAGGGTGCCAGCTTCAAGAGCTCGGCTTTCTCACGATCCCCCACCGCGTTGAGGTTCATGTTCTCCCCCGTGTCCGTGAAGACCGACGTGTACTCGTTCAGGATCCCCATCCGGACCCCGGCCCGGGCGAGGCTCACCCCCCACCAGGCATCCCCCCCGTTGCGCCAGTGCGTGTCAAAATAGAGCCCCCGCTTCTCCAGCAGCGAACGGCGGAAGAAGGTGGCGCAGGTGAGGAATGAAAGGTTGTTGCTGACGAGGGAATGGCCGACCTGCGGGGTGAGGGCCTTGCGGTAGCAGACGAACTCCCCGGCGGTGTCGATCACGATGGCGTGGGCGAACACCACCTCCACCTCGGGGTGGGCGTCGAAATAGGCCTCCACTTTCCGGAGAGCTCCCGGGAGGTACTGCTCGTCGCAGTTGATGTACGCCAGGATCTCGCCCCGCCCCCGGCGCAACCCCCGGTTCACGGCATCGTACATGCCGCCATCCTTCTCGATGAAGGCCTGGACGCGGGGGTCCGTGGGGAGCCACTCCTGGGTGCCATCATCGGAGCAGGAGTCCTGGACAATGTGCTCGAAGGAGGCCTCCTGGTCGGCCACCGACGGGATGCAGAGTTTAAGCCACCGGGAGGAGCGAAAGCTCGGCGTGATGATCGAGAATTTCATTGGGTGCGGCGTCCCCAACAGGAGCCCGTCCGACCCGGAACCTCCCCCGGCCGAACCCCGTTTCCCCGCTGAGACGCGCTCAGTCGGGGGGACGGTAATCCTCCCGGCATTCGGGGCGCCAGTGGAAAACCGCCCCGTTCAGGGAGGGGTCGGGGTGGAGGACACGGGCCTGGGAGCCGCTGGCGGAGCGTGGACCGATTCCCCCTGGTCGGCGATCTTGAGCTTGATCCTCTGGTTGAGCGGCACCACGAGGCGGACCGTGGGCGGGGCGTTCGTGGAGGTATCCCCGGCCGCCTTGCGCTGGCGCTGCTGCGTCACGGTCACCATCGTCAGGTCAGTGACCATCTGGACCGGGAGGTTCTGCTCGGGATCGAACCAGACCTGGCCCGCAAGGGTTCCCTTCTCAAGGTCGGCCGAGGCCGAGGCGATCACGCGACCCAGCTTGCCGGGGAGACGGGCCGCCGGGGTAAGGCCACCCGCCAGGTCGAACCGGGCGCAACGCCGCCCCTGAGCCTCCTGCCAGCCTTTGAAGGTGCAGGTCCCCTTGAACTGAACTCCCCCCACAGTACCGGCATTGAACTGGCGTTCAAGCGGCCAGGTGTCGCCCACTTTCATCTCCCGGCCGGGAAGCCACCCGAGCTCGAGAAAGGGTTGAAAGTAATACGGGTTGAAAAGCCGCCGGACCAGGGTAAGGCCGGCGATCCGCGGCTCGTTTGCCAGCGAGCGGCCGGCGGGGCCGTTGGTGTCCACCTGCGCCGACAACACCTGCCCCTCCGCGCCAACCGTGTACCGCCACCGGGCGCCGACCAGCTTGTCGAGGGCCTCCGTCGTGCGCTGATCATCCTCAAGAAGCCCGACTCGGCTCCGGCTGTCGTAGTGCACCAGGGGAAGATCCCCCCGGATCAGCTCGAAGAAGAGGCCGCTCAGCTCCAGGTTCAGGTTCAAGGCCGCCGGGGCCTGATCCTTGGCCGCGGCCGGGACCGCCGCCGCGTTGAAGTCGAGGCGGAACCGAAGCTCCTGGTCAAAGTCCTCGTCGGTGTTGCGGTTGCGGACCTGGGTCGATTGCTCCAGCTGGAGGGTGATCTGGTAATCGTGCGACGGCTTCCAGTCGGCCTTCAGCATCACGCCCGGATCCCCCGGCTTGCCGGTGATCCGGGGCTCCGCCAGCGCGGGGGCCCCTCCGGCTGCGGATCGACGCGAGCAACCGCTCCCAAGCGCAAGCAAGACGAGCGCGCAGCACAGGACCGGGATGGACTGGAGTGGACGAAGTTTCATCGGTCGGACGCCACCCGCCCCGCCCCCCCTCAACTGCAACCACCA
>DMJJ01000258.1 GCA_003452185.1 Verrucomicrobiales bacterium
CGAGCTCCGCTCGGTATCGGTCGCCGGGTCGTAATGGGCAAACTCATCCCCGGGGATCCCCTTCAGGGTGAGCTTCTCCACCTTGTCAGTCCGGGTGGTGTTGATCTGGAGGACGCCGGCGAGTTTCAGGTCGATGCCAACGTTCTTAAGCCCCTCGAGGTTCGTCTCGAGCTTCATCACCCCCCAGAGCTTCGGAAGCTGGATCCCGTTGAGGAAGCTGTCGGACGGGACGTTCACACCGAGGTCGTGGAGGAGCTCGGCGGGGGTGACGGCGTCGGGATCGACCACCTGCCGGATCTCGGTCTTGAAGGTCTCCTGCAACAGGACGCGGTTGAAGATCGTGAGCCCGGCGCCGGTCCGCCCCTCGTGGGCCATGAGGGCCGCCCCGGGCGAGAGGTTGGCGTCGGGGAAGAGGGTGCTGTTGTAGAGGGAGGTTCCGCCGATGATTGCGTTGAACCCGGTCACGACGGCGGCCCGCTTGGCCGCCAGGGTCGAGCCGGCATCGCTGAGCGTCGTCCGGGTCCCTGCCGAGAACTGGTTCCAGAGGCTCAGGGAGACCGGGTCCGCATGGGCCGTCAGCTTGGAAACGAGGCCTGGCAGAGTGGCGTCGGCAAAGTCGGCGTCCGTGAAGAGCGGCGGAACATTGAAGGTCAGGGAGTTCGGGACCTGGAGGATGAACCGCCCGGACACAGAGGCCAGGTTGCCGAGATAGATGACGCGGAATGTCCCGTCGAAATCGAGCTGGAAGCGCCCGTTGGTCGGGTCGGCCTGGAACAGGACGTGACCCCGGACCGAGAAGATCGGCTCGGGGAGGAGTCCGCCGGCGTCGAGCGTGATCCCGCCCGAGAGATCGATGTAGAAGACCTTCGGGGAAGGCCTCACCGTGATCGCCGCGGAGCGGGCTGCGGCCACATTCCCGGCGCTGTCGGTCCACGCCCCCAGGGTCATCGTCACGGCCCCGGCACGGAAGGTGGTCGGCGGGGTGTAGCGCACCCTGGCCGACCCGTCCACGGGATCGACGCTGGCCAGGGTTCCCTGGAGGTTGATGCTGTTCACCACCCCCAGTCCGGAGAGGTTCAGCATCGGGAGGGCCCCCGCAGGGATCGATGCACCCGTCGTGGGCAGCAGGAGCACCTCGATGTAGGGGGAGGTCGCCCCCTTGTCAAAGAAGCCCGCGGCCTGCCCCTGGTCGAGATTGTTCAGATTGCCATCCACCACCACCGCCCCGTCGACAAGGTTGCTGAACGACCCGGTCGGGGCGACCAGGGTGAAGGTCTCGGTCTGCTCGAGGTTGGTGACTCCGGTCGCGTCGTTGAAGCTCCCCGGGAGGAACCGCACCGTGACCAGCCCCGCCTTGGGGGTTCCGCTCAGGGCATACCGCCAGGTGTTCGTCCCGGCGAGGGCCCCGGGCTGGGTCGGCACGCCCGCCACCGTGAGCGCGGTGCCATCCGCGAGGGTCACCTCGATCTCGGCGGCGGCATCGGTGAGGGAGGAGGCGCTGATGGTCGTGCCGGCGGCGGGATTGAAACGGACATCCAGGTAGTAGTTGGCGGCCTGCCCGAACACCGTCAACCCGACGAAGCCGGCATTGCGCGGGTTGACCAGGTCGGCGGTCGATCCGTCGATCGTGAAGCGGAGGGACGTGGCCACGCTCCCCAGACCGGTGCTCTCGACCATGGCGTTGTCGGCAAACTGGAGCTGAACCTCACCAATCTTGAACGCGCCGGCGAAGGTGTAGCGGTAGGTGCGGCTGCCGTCATCACGACGGAGAAGAAGCTTGTCGGCCCCCGAAACCTGCTGGTGCTCGACATAGTAGCTGGTGGTGCCATCGACCACTTTCCAGACCTGGCCGGCCGTGACCTGCTGCAGCGTGGCACCGGCGTGGAGGGCATTCAGTCCGAGGAACCCGCCCTGGACAGCGGCCGGGAGAGTCCCGGCATCCAGGGAGGAGAGGAGGGATGCAGTCGCATCGACATCACCCACGAGCTTCCCGCGTCCCACGAGGGCCGGGGTGCCCGAGAGGGTCGCGGTGCCGAGGCCGACGCCTGAGAGTGTCGGGGTCGGCGGCGAGAGGCCCAGCACCGCACCGGCGGACTGGCTCGGGGTGAAGATCACGTCGACCGACATCCGGCTCGTGATGTCGGTGATTTTCACCCGTCCACCATCGGCAGGGTTGAGCAGCGACACCACGGGGCCGGCAATCGTGAAGCCCTGGGTGAACTCCGTGTTGGTGGTGCGCGGCGAGGCGCTGTCCGCGGGATTGGGGGCCGCGCCCCAGGTGTTGCCATTGAAGGTGACCTGCACGGTCCCCGCCCCCCAGTGGAACCCGGGGTTCGTGATGTGGTAGCGGAACCGCTGGATCCCGAGGGTCTGCAGGTTCCCCTGCGTCGTGTCGGTCACGGGGGTCACTTGGGAAAGCCCGTTCGGATCGACGGTCGTCTGCAGGGGCACAGGCGTCGGGTCGAGCGTCAACGTCGTGGTAGTCCCATCCGTACGATGCAGCACGGCCGAGATCTCCGGGGTGCCGGCGTCCAGGATCGATCCGTAGTCGAGCTGCTGGAGGGCGCCCGGCGTGTAGAAGACATCGATGTAGTACGACCCGCCGTCCGTCGCCCCGTTCAACCGTCCGGCATCCACCACCTCCCCGTTGCCCGGGAAGGTGAGGCCGCCGCTGGTCGAGGTGTCGGTGCTCAGGGGCTGCGAGACAACGACCGGGACGGAGACATCCGCACCGGTATCGTCCTTGAACCCCATCTTGAGGCGGCCGTCGAGCGTGAGCAGGCGGACCTGGTCGGGGAGATCAGCCAAGAAGAGGACCACGGCGCTCCCGCTCGCAATGTTCGAGAGGTCGGCGTAGAGCCGGGCGCTGGTGCTGATGCTGTCGTTCGCGAAGTTGAGCTTGCCGACGATCAGGATCTTCCCGTCGGTGCTGATGAAAAGATCGACTTTCCCGTTGAACACGGCACGCGACGTGTAGACGTCGAACAGGGTGGCCGATCCCTTGATGAGCATCGGGGAGGTGAACGCCGCGGCGAAGCCGCTCTGTCCCGGGTTCGCCTGGAGGGCCAGGTGCTGGTGCAGGACCTGATCCTTGACGCTCGCCAGCCAGTCGGCGGCGTTGGGCGTGCTGGAGACGTTGAAGTCCCGGAGCTGCGACGGTTCGTCCAGTGACGGGAGAGTCTTGAAGAACTCCACCCGGGCGGAGAGCTCGCCGATCGCCAGCCCGATCTGCGGGACGATGATGATGCCGCTCGGGATGCTCACGCTGATGAAGACCCCCAGGGGGCCAAGCTCGCTCAGGGCGAACTGGATGTGCAACCCGAGCCCGGCAACCTTGAACCCACCCTCAACCCCCACGAAGAAGATCCGGTCATCCGGCTCGCTTGAGTCGGAGCTATCCATGATCTTGCCCCCCTTGACCCGGAGGATCCCCCCGATGAGGGCCGCATCCAGGTCGCCGCCAAAAAGGCTTCCAGAGACCGAGACGCCGAAGGAATCGATCTGGGTGATGGGGAACTTCCCCTCAAGGAGGAGCTTGGGCCGGATATGCACCCCCTCGATCGCGCCGGAGAATTTGAGCCCGCCGACCGAGGGGAGCCCCGTCACGCTGACAGAGAGGATGAGGTCGAAGTCGCTCGGATCGACCAGCAGGTGGGCCCACTGGATTCCGACCGAGTTGATCTTGACCGGGAGCCACGACGGCCAGCCAAGCGATCCCCCGTCGGTGGAGTTGAAATTCAGGGTGACGCCGAACCCCTTGGTCGGGTCGTTGGGGTCATCGGGGTGGAAGGTTCCGCCGGGGTCGAATCCGAAGTTTTGGGCCTCGCCGCCGATCTGGAGCGGGCCGGCCTTGACCTGGGCCCCGACGGCACCGAATTGGACGAGCCGGAGCTTGTCCTTCGTCGCCTGCGGGGTGGAGGGGTTGCTCCAGGCATCGAGGGTGCTGGTGTCGATCGTGAAATCCTTGGCGGAGAGGATCAGGAACCCGCCGAAGGAGACCGTGAGGGTATCGGCCTTGAACTTGAAGTTCGCAGCCCCGCCCGTGAAGGCCGCCGTGTCGAGCTCGACGCGCAGAGCCTCGGTGTTCTGGGTTCCGTCAGCGTTGACGTCGTCCGAGGTGTCCCGGTCGGTGATCTTCCCGCTCACGGCTTTTCCGGGGAGGAAGTTCACGCCCCCGGTGGCGAAGAAGATCGACCCATGCACTGAGAGGCCGCCGTCGAAATTGACCTCGAAGTCCCGCACTCCCGCCCGGATATCCGCGAATTCGAGGATCCCCTCGATCCCAATGACGCCACCGGTCCCCGCCCCCAGGGTGCCGGCGGTCTCGCCAGCCTTGGGGGCGCCCCCGTAGACGATGGTCGCCTCGCCCAGGGTGAATCCGTTCTGCCTCACCACCAGGCCCGGGATCACCCCGCCGGGGGTGGTCGTGGGGGCGATCGATCCGGTGAGCCCGAACTTGGGGAAGCTGATGCTCGCGGAGTCGATCCTCACGAGCTCCTGTTTGCTGTCCCCCGCGGGGTCGTACTGGACGGTGATGCCGTTGGCTTTCGCGATGAACACGTTCGGGTAAGCGGCGTAGAGGGTGGCGACGCTCACGCTGAACTTGCCCGTGGTCGAGACGCTGAAGTTTCCGGGGAGGCCGACCGCGATGTCGAACCGGGCCTCGATCCCGCCGAGCAGCAGCTGGAACCCGCTCGACCCCTGCGACGCGGTCTGGGTGCCGGTGTTGCCGGAGCCGCCGAGGTTGAGCGACGCCGTGGTGGCCCCGATCGCCACGGTGATGATGAGCTTGCCGTTCGAGAACCCAAGGTCGGCGATCTCGATGGTCGGCTTCTCAATCTGCACCGGCCCCAGGGTGATGGTGGAGCTTGAGGAGCCGCTGCCGGCCTTCGCAGCATCGAGGATGACCTTCTCGGTCTTGGCCAGGTTCTTGACCCCGTTCTTGTCGGCAAAGGACCCGGCGTTAAAGGAGACGGTGAACTCGCTGGCCGCCGGGGCCGGGAGGTTGGAGCTGGTCTTGGTCCCGTTCTGAATGTCGCCATTGTTGGCATTGACTACCTCGGCGCCGGAGAAGAGCGGGGTGTTGTCGCCCGGGTTGGCATCGACCAGGAAGTAGCGCCACGTCCCCTTGCCCACCTGGATCGGGGCTCCCGGGGCCAGGCGCGCGTCGAGGAGCCCGGTCTGGCCGGCGGCGTTCAGAAGGGTGATCTCGTCCCCGTCAATGGTGGTGGGATCGATGTCAACGCTCGTCCGGCTGGTGAACTTGACATCGATGTAGCGCTGGGCGGCCAGGGTGACGGGGTTCACCGCGACGCCGCCGCCCGGGTTCACCAGGGTGGCCGTCGGGGGAGCGGGGAGCGCCCCGTCCGCGCCGCTCTGGCTGGGGTTGAGCCCGCTGCCGGCTCCAAACGAACCGCTCGGCACGTAGGCCACGAAGGACTGGGTGGAGGTCACCGGCTTGCGGGGCGTTCCGGCCTTGTCCTGCCAGCTGCCCCCCTGGAACTCCACGGCATACTCGGCATCCTGGGTGAGCGATCCCGTGAAGCTGTAGCGATAGGTGTTGCCGGTCAGCCGGACGGCGGTGACGGTCCCGAGCTCCGAGGTGACGTCGGCCCCTCCCCGCAGGAGTTTGAACTCGGCTCCCGGGTCGGTGATGGAGGCCTCGTCGAGGCCCACCCCGTTCACGTCGTTGAACGTGATGTCGAGATACCGGCGGGGGTTGAGGAGGGCGCGGCTGATGACCCCGCCGTTTCCAAGCGACGCGAGGTCGGCCGTCAGCGGCTGCCCTCCCGCCCCCGAGAGGGTGAGGGCAACGTCGAAGAACTTCACGGTGTTGATCCGGAAGTCGGCGAGACGGAACCCCTCGCTCCCGCCAACCCGGAAGTCGGCGTTGCCGCTGATCTCAAACACCGACGTCGATCCGGAGTAGATCTTCAAGGCCGCACCGGTTGCGGGCGTCAACCCCGTGACGCGGATGTCCGCCACGCCCCCGGCCTCCTGCGTCACGTAAACCTTACCGCTGAGCTCGAAGACCGGCAGGCCGTTTTGGTCGAAGTGAATCCGGACCCCGGCGGAGAACTGCGGGATATCCGAGGCGTCGGGGAAGGAGAGCGAGAGATTGGTGTAGGTGTTCTCCCCGGTCGTGGCGTTGACGGCGGTGACCACCGGGATGGTGATCGGGGTGGTGATCGCCTGGCCCGTGCGATTCAAGCGCAGGCCGAACGTGGCGGCGGCGTCGCTCAGCGCGATGTCGAGGCCGTCCAATCCCAGGAACCCGATCGACCCCTGCCCGTCGAAGGCAAACTTGCCGGCCTGCGCCCCGCTGGTGAACACCACCAGGGCGAGCCGGATGTTCGAGACCAGGAGCCCGACGGCGTCCGGGTTGGTGCCCCCGCCCGGGAGCCGCGAAGGGCCCTTGCCGAGGAACACCTCGGCATTGGCTGCGCCGACCAGGAATCGGCCGTTATCGCGCGTGACGGTGATGTCACCCCGGAAGTCGACTGCGTTGGCGATCGAAAGCGTGATGCCCGTCCCGGCTACCTGAAGGAACGGGATCCGCGCGCCGCTGCCGTCAGTTCCGGGGGAAATCTCCGTCGCCCCGAACACCAGCCGCTTCTGCTGCCCCGCGACGACCACCGTCCGGTTGATGGCGGAGGTCATCTGGTTGATCCGCAGGGTCATGGTGGCCGAGAGGGTGAAGCCCGGGACTCCCACCAACTGCACCTGCCCGCTGATGAACCCGGCGCGCTGCCCGTTCTGCTCGACGAAGAGGGCCTGGCCGTTCGTCAGCTCAAGCCCGACGCTCGAGGCGGTCGAGGGGAGCGGATCGCCGATGAAGACGTGAACGTTGGTCCCGGTGATGACCTGGACGGTGTTCGCCCCCTCGGTCGCGTTTTGGAATCCGAACACCCCGCTGATCTCAACCCCGGGGAAGGAGAGGTTGAGCGTCGTCTCGATGGCGAAGAGGGGCCCGGCGCCGACGTTGATCGACCCGAACGTCCCCGTCACGTTCACCGCCTGGCTGGAGGTGTTGATCAGCAGCTTGACCGTGGCCCCGGCATTGAAGCTGCCAAACCCCGCGGTCGCCGTGAAGGAGAGGGCCGCGGCGACCTGCCCGTTTTGGAGGACGAGGATCCCGGAAGCGTTGCTCAGTGCGTTGGTCAACCCTGCCGGGAGGGCTCCCGTGCCCGTGGCACCGAGCGAGGTGATGCTGATCCCGGTCGCGGAGATGGTGACCATCCGTCCGCCGCCCGGCTGGGTGGTCTGCTCGAACGCGATTTTCCCGTGCAGGGTGGTGTCGAGCACCTTCAAGTCCACCGGATTGGCCTCGGCATGGATGTAGAGGCCGGCCGGGAGGGAAAGGGATACGGTCTGCGTCCCGATGGCGAAACTTTCGTTGACGGAGGTCGGGAGGGTGTTGAAGGAGAGGGTGAACTTCCCGCTAGCCTGGAGCGAGGGGATGTTCTGGAGGGTGAGTCCGACCGTGATCTGGCCGGCCACCCCGGCATCCGTGATCAGCAGGGCGCCAAAGTCGCCGGCTCCCTGCTGCAGGACGACATAATCGGTGGTGCCGTCGCCGAGGGCCACGCGGAGGTTGGCCACCGAGGCCTTCACGATCGGGGTGCCCGACTGGGTCGTCGTCTTTGCAAACTCGAAGTCGCCCTTCAGCCCAAGGGACCCGGCCACCGTGACCTGGAGTCCCGTGACCGCCAGGCGGAGGAGGGGCGCGGCCGAGGTTCCCGCTCCCATGCCAAGGGATCCCCCGTTGACATCCCCAACGGTGATCGACTTGGGCGCCGCGCTGAAGTCGGTGCCGGTGGTATTATACTGGAACCGGACCGAGGTCGCGGTGGCGTTCAGGAATCCCGCCCCCGACAGGGTCAACCCTCCCGCCGCATCCAGGGCAACCGTTCCATCCCCCTTGAGGAGCAGGGCCAGCGTGCCGCCGTTGAGCCCGACCGAAAACCCTCCGACCGAGAGGGCGGCGCCAACCCCCTGGGCCGCGATGTGGATCTCCGCGGAGGCCCCGGTCCCGGAGCGCTCAAACCCATAGCTTCCCGTGAGGGTGATGAAGTTCGCGGCGGTCAGGGAGACCGTCCCCTTGATCGCCACAAAGTTGAACTGCGGCGCCGAGGTGAACGCGAGAGTCGTGCCGCCGATGCTGGCATTGACGGCGGCTCCGGTCGTGTTGAACAGGAGGGCCAGCCCGCTGGCGCTGAAATCGAGACCCGGCAGCCGGGTGACGCCATCGGCCCGGGTGATCGCAGCCGTCCCGATCGAGAGGCTGCCGGCGGCCCCGGAGCCCTGGACCAGGATGGCTCCATTGATCTGGGAGAACGCCGCCTGCACCCCGGAGGCCCCGCTCCCCACGGTCAGGCTCGTGGCGGCATTCGCCACGGAAATCTTCATCACCGGGGTGTTGGCCACCCCGTTCACCGTCGTGGTGCTCCGCTCGAACCCGAACCCGCCAACCACCTGCGTGACGATCGGTCCCGTGGTGACATCGAGCTCGAGATGCCCCGTCACGGCGAAGAACGAGAGGCGGTCGGGCGCCGAGTGATCGAAGCTCACCCCATCGACGGTGGCCGCCGCTGCGGCGTTCGTGGTGTTGAACTCGAGGGCGGCGTCCGTCACGGCACCGCGGGTGATGCCGGGAATGCCGCTGAGCGTCAGGTTGGCGACTGCGAGCTTGCCGGCCACCCCGGCTCCGTTGGCAAGGAAGGCCCCCGTGATCCCCGAGGCGGAGATCGTCGGCGCCGAGGCCCCCAGGCTCACCGCGGCCTGCCCGCCCGAGACCCCGATCTTCATCAGGGTGGTGTCGGTTCCGTTCACCTTCTGCGTCGAGCGCTCGAAGGTGAAGGTGCCGCCAAGGGAGGCGCTCGCCCCGCCACCCAGGGCGAGGGAAAGATTCGTCGTGCCGCCCAGGCGGAGGAAGTTCAGACGGTCGGGGGCGGTGTCGTCGAACGGCACCGGCCCGTCGGCCACCGCGACTCCCACTCCGGTGGTGTTCATCTCCAGGAGCCCGCTGGTGACCGCTCCCTTGCTGAGCCCCGGGATGCCCGAGAACGAGAGGTCGGCCACGGTCAGCTTGCCCGCCACACCGGCAGGGGTGAAGAGGAAGCTCCCGTCGACCCCGCTCGCGGAAAGCGTGGCAGGCCCCGCGGTGAGGGAGGCCGAGGCCCCGGAGGCCGAGAGGCGGGTGACGCGGGTCGAGACCCCCGCGATCATCATGTTCGACTGCTCGAAGTCGAAGGTGCCCGTGGAGTTAAAGAATCCGCCGAAGGCGACATTCAGCGTTCCGTGGGCCCGGAGGAGGCGGCCCGCAGCCCCGGCGAAGTCGAGATTGATGCTCGTCGCGGGCCCCGTGGAGACGGTGAGCGGGGTGGTTGCGAAGTCGGCGACCGTGGCGTTGGCGACGCCGTTGTTGGCTCCCCCGCCCTGATTGATCGCGAGAGTCAGGCCGGTGCCGCTGGCCGTCAGGCCGGTGACTCCCTGAAGCGCCGCCGTGCCGACGTTGGCCTTCAACGCCACCCAACTCCGCAGGTCGGTGGCGGAGGTCCCAGCAGGGGCCTGACGCTTCATGAGCGCAAGGGCGAAGTCCATCCCGGTCAGGTTCAGCCCGATTGCGCCCGGCTGCCCCGCCGGGCCGTTCACGCCGACGAAGGCGCTCGCGTTCGAAGCCCCCAGGGTGAGGATCTCAACAGGAACGCTCTCCGGCGTGGTGCCGTCCGTGACCGTGATGGTCCGGGAACTGCGTCGTTCAAACGCGAAGGCCCCCTGGAGCACAAGGTAGTTATAGACCTGCGCCTTGAGGATCGTCTCGGCACGGACAAACGCGCCACCCGAGCCCGCGTAGTCGACCTTGATCGCTCCTGCCCCGGTCTGCACATCCAGCCCACCCCCCGAAACCCCCGCAAAATTGACGACTGAGGTGTTCGGGGTCCCGTTGTTGGCTCCCCCCGCCTGGTTGACCTCCACCGTCAGGTCGCTTGCGTCCAAAGTGATCCCCTCAACCCCGATGAGGGAGACGCTCGTGGCGGTCGCCTTGAGGGCGGTCCAGGTCCGCAGGTCGGTGGCGGCAGCGGGCGGACTCTTGGCCCCCATCAGGAGCAGCCCGAACGAGACCCCGTCGAGGGAGAGGCCCATGGCACCGGCATTCGTCGGTGGCCCGTTCACCCCGGCAAAGGCCTTCAACTGTGAGCCCCCGATCGCGAGGACCTGCGCCTGAACGGAGCTTCCATCCGCCAGGGTCACCGTCTGGGTGGTCTGGGTCAGGCCGAAGCTGCCGGAAACCTGGAAGAAATCGCTCACCGTGATTGTGCCGGCGAGGTCGATGACGTAGGTGGCGGGTGTCTGCGAAAAGTCGATCGTGGCGTCGAGGGTCAACGAGGTCGACCCGACGGATCCCCCACCGATCGTCGCCGTGAAGGGGAGGTGGAGGCTCGCGGTGCCCCCCACCACGGGCGAGGCGATCAGCTGCGCGGCCTGGGAGAACCCGGCCGTCAGGTCGGCTAGGGTGACCGTGGTGTTGGGGGTCGGGACCCCGGCATGCTCGATCGCAAAGAGGAAGGTCGGATGCGCCGCCACGGAACCGTGGGCCACCTGGATCGCGAGGGCCCCAAGATTCCCCGAGGCGTTCAGGTCGGTGGCGGTGAGGTCGACCGCCGCGGATATTTTCCCATCCTTGACGAAGAAGTTGTTCAGGAGACTCCCGCCTCCCACCAGCCCCCCGATGTTGAGTCCGATGTTGCCCGAGAACCCAAGGGTCGCCCCGACGGTCGCCGAGGCCGAGAGGTTCAGCGGCGCGGACTGACCGAGGCCGAGCGAGAGGGTCTGGGGCTGCGAGGCGAACGAATACTGGAAGTCGAGGTGATAGGAGAGCGCCGTGGTCCCGGGGTCGAAATTGAGACCGACGCTGTTGACATCGACGCCGGTCCAAGCCGCCAACTGGACGGCAAGATCTTGCACCGTGTCGAAGCTCGCGGTGGTGGATCCCCCCCCCGAGAGCGGCTTGAGGATCCGCTCATCGAACGCCTGTCCGATGTTGATGAGCGTGTTGAGCTGCGCCGGCATCAGCGACACCTTGCCATCCAGGAGCGTGTTGAGGGCGTTGAGCCCATCCCGGAACTGCTTCAGCCCATCGAGGGCGCTCTGGGCCGCGGTCTGGGCAAACTGGAGGAACCCGCCGCCCGCGGCGGAGGCCGAGAGGGTCAGCCCCTGGGGGTTCGAAAGGTCGGCCCAATCGAGGGTCACCGTGGCATCAGCGAGCGCGAGCGGCGCATTGACATCCGGGAGAAGCAGCCCGACCGAGAAGACCCCCGTCAACTCAAGGTCCGGGGTGGCATCGGCGTGCCCGTTCACCCCGACCGTAAGCACGTTCAGGAGTCCGGCACCGAAGAGGTCGCTCGGCCGGATCAGCCCCCCGGGAGCCGATGCAACGAGGTTGAGCGAAATTGAGGCCTGAGGATCGAAGGCCAGGGTTGCCTGCTTCATCTCGACGCCAAGGAACCCGAGTCGCCCCTCGCCTGTCGCAACGCCGTTGACGCTCAGGTTCCCGAGGGTGAAGGTCGCATCGGCGGTCGGCTTCAGGAAGAACCCGCTCCCGTCGACACCAAACACCAGGTGAGCGGCAACGTCGGCCGAGACCTCCATCCGACCGCCAAGCCGTACGGAGCCGGCACCGTTGAAGACGGGGGAATCAACATCGAGGTTGATCTCCCCATCAAGCCCCTTGGTGAAGCGAACATCGAACAGCGCATCGGGCGTTCCATCCCCGTCGAGGTCCTTCGAGGTGTCGAGGGTGACATTGCCTGGGGTGGAGTCCAGGTCGTCGAGCGCCTGTCGCAGCGCCTCCACGGTGTCGACGAGCTGTGTCGTTCCGACGTCCCCCAAGTCCAGCCCGCCATCCTCCTTGAGGAGCCGACGCAGGAGGCTTCCCAGCACGGTGCCACCCGCGCCGCCATCCCCCTCAGACGCCACCGCCCCCTCGGGGTCCGCAAATCCGCCGCCCCCGGCCTGGTCCTGCGCGCCGCTCAGGGCATCGAGGAGCCCCACCGAGTCGAGCCCCGCGATCCCGCTTCCCGTCAGGCCAAGCAGCGCCTGGTCCTGGAAGGTCTCGTCGGCCAGGAGCAAGCCGAGGCCAATCGAGTCGAGCCAGTTGGGGGCGCTTCCCGTGACGGTGGCAAGGGTGTTGATATTGGCCCAGAGAACGGACTGACTCCCGACGTACCCGAACGCATCCCGCGCCGAGAGCTTCTCGCTCCCGCGGGTCGAGTCGGCCGGGGCGGCCGGGTCCGGCTTGAGCCCGGTGTTGAAGATCGGGACGTAGGGGCTTGGGGCGGTGGGTCCGCGGAACGCGAGCCGGTTACTCCCGACGCCGCCATCGATCACGATCTGGCCGCGGAAGGCGAGCGGCCCGTTGGTGTAGTCGATGATGAACTGGTCGTCCCCACCCTTGCCGTTGATGGTGATCCCGCTCACCGAAGTGAAGGGAATGGAGGCTGCCGGGGTCGCGGGGCGGGATTGTCCCACGACGTATCGGTAAATATTAACCAGCCACGGCCGACCGGCATCCCGCTGAAGCTCGAAAACTTCGTTGTCCGAGTCGGTCCCCGTCACCGTGACGGTGGAGGGAACCCCGATCGTCGCGGTGTAATCCTGGATCACCCAGGCCCCGCGACCCAGAGTCGAGACTGCGATCATCCCTGGAGCACCCGCGGCCGCCGGCGGGATCACCCGGATGCTTGTCACCCGGGCATTCGGGAGGCCGGCCCCGTACTCGGTCCATGGATTGTTCCCCAAGCCGATCTTGCGGAATACCCCCCCCTGGCCGCCAACGAGCACCACCGGTGTGGATCCCGCCATCACCACGGCGATGGAGGAGAGGTCGGTGGCGCCGGGCACCTTGAGCGGGGTGTTTTTGGTCAGATCCTGCCACTGCCAGTTCGTCGTCGGCCCATCCCCCCCGTGGCTCGAGAACCAGACCCGGCCCTTGTCGTCGAGGACGTATACGTTGTGCCAGTCCCCCGGATCAACGGCGATCGCCTTCACCGGCCGTCCCACCTGGGTCCGCCAGCTGGTCACAGCACTCACCGGCCCCCCGGCGCTCTGCCGGACCCACAGGCTGTTCCCGGCTGCGTTGCCGTTCGTTCCGGCGTAAATCACAAAAGAATTGGCGACCGGAGCCCCGTTGGGAACTGCGTTGGGCCGGAACCCACCATAGATCAGGGCATTCACCGCACCCACCGCGTCGGCCGGGGGGGGGCTAAAGGCCGGATCCGTGGCAGGGGCGCCAGCCACCTTCGCCAACGGTGGGGCGGACCCCAGGAGGCTGAAAAGGATACGCCCTGTGGTGCCGAGAGTGGTCCCCGCAGCGGCGGCATCATACTCGTAGAGGAAGGAGGTGCCGACGAGGATGGCTTCGGGATTCGTGGCGTTGACCACAAACGGCTGAATGAACTGGCGGGTTGGGTCAAAGCTGGCGAACGTCATCGTCGACAACCCTACAACCGCGGTCCCGGCCACCCGCAAGGTTGGCACATTGACCGTGGAGAGAAGCCCCGTCCCCACCTTGATGAAGAGATTCTCCATCTGAGGCCACTCATAGAGGATATAGTCCGAGTTGGCCCCCGGGCGGACCGCGGTCTGGACGATCGCCCCATCCCCCTTCGTCAGCGTGCCCCAAACCGAGGAACCGGAGGCAGACTGGAAAAGATTCCCGAGATCCTGCGCCCCCGCGACCAGCTGGCTGCCATCCCCGTACCAGGCGACGGAGTAGAACTCGTCAAGGTTGAGGTTGTCGTTCAGGGAATCCCACCGGGAGGTGGTCGTGTTGAAACGGTAGATCCCCCCATCGTCCACCTCGATGAGACTCGTCGGAGTCCAGAACACCATCCCCCGGGAGTCCGCGTGCGGCGCGGTGCCACCGGCATGGTTGCCGACGATCTGAGTCCAACTCCCGGCAGTGCGGGTGTTGTTCGTGTAGGTAAACCGGAACACCCGCCCGGTCCAGTCACTGAGTCCCTCGGAGTTCAGCGCAGGGTCCGCCGTGGGCTGCCTGTCCCCTGCGATGTAGAGGATCTTCGAATCCGAAGGGTCAGCGACGATCGAGAAGTGAAGGTTCCCCTGCCCGCCCGGCTGCATTCCGTAGGTCTGGGTGTAGATCTCCGCCGGATCCTTCACCTTGTCCTTGTTCCGGTCGATCCAGATCTGGTCGGTGCTCAGGGCCACCGGCATCCCCACCCAGTTCTGCCCAATGTCGACAGAGCTGTAAATGCGGGAGAGACGCAAGGTCCTCACGTCATTGGTGACGACCAAACGACCCGCGGGATAGGCCTGGCCGAGGGTTCCCACAATCGTCACCAGGATCCGCCCCGAGGAATCGGGGGTCACGGCCGCGATCTGATGAGCCTCGAGCTGCGTTGTCCCGTCGGCGGCAAAAAACCGCACCTGCTCCCCGGCCTGGAACCCACTGTTCAAGTTCGCCACGAACTTGCTGGCCCCGCTTGCGATGGGAGCTGGCAGGAGGTCGGC
>DMJJ01000259.1:0-1906 GCA_003452185.1 Verrucomicrobiales bacterium
ATGGGGGGGTGGCATTGACCGGGGTGGCCGCCGCCGCCGCCGCCGGGGCCGGGGACCTCACGTTCGCCGAGACCGAGGAGTTCCTGAAGGCGGCCGAACAGAGCCTGGCCTCCGCCATCCTCGTCTCAGGGGCGGCCACGGCCCCTTCCGCCAAGCCCCTGATCCGCGTCCTTTCCGCCCGCATCGCCATGGCGAAGATCCTGCCCCTTTTCGCCCCGGAGGAGACCTTCGAGCCGGGGGTGCACCCAACCGCCGTGATCCACCCGACGGCGACCGTCGACCCGACCGCCCACATCGGTCCCCATTGCATCGTGGGACGGGAGGCGCGGGTCGGGGCGCGGTCGGTCCTCATGGGGGGGGTGAACCTGGGACGCGGGGCCTCGGTGGGGGAGGATGTCCGGCTCTTCCCGAACGTTGTCGTCTATGCCCGGTGCGAGATTCGCGATCGCGTGATCGTCCACGCCAGCAGCGTGATAGGGTCCGATGGATACGGCTACGTGTTCGACCAGGGACGACATCGCAAGGTGCCGCAGATCGGAAATGTGGTGGTGCACTCGGACGTCGAAATCGGATCGAATGCCTCGATCGACAGGGGAGCCCTGGGGTCGACGGTCATCGGGCAGGGGACCAAGATCGATAACCTGGTCCATGTGGCCCACAACGTCGTCATGGGGCGCCACTGCCTGGTCATGGGGCAGGTGGGTTTTGCGGGAAGCACCCGGCTCGGGGACTACTGCGTGATCGCCTCGCAGTCCGGGATCGCGGGGCACCTGACCCTTGGAAACCAGGCGACGGTCGGGGCGAAGTCAGGGGTCATGCGGGATGTGCCGGAGAAGGGGACCGTTTTGGGGATTCCGGCGATGCCGGACAAGCAGACCAAACGGCAATGGATCGCTTTGCAGCAGCTCCCCGATCTGGTCCGGCGGGTGCGGGAGCTGGAGCGGAACGGCCCAGGGGCGGCTACGCCACCCGCCACGTGATCCGCGCCTTGTTCATGTCGTAGGGAGACATCTCCATTTTCACCCGGTCGCCGACCGTGAGGCGAACCCAGCGCTTGCGCATCTTGCCGCAGACCGTCGCCAGCACCAGGTGCTTGTTGTCGAGTTCCACCCGGAACAGCGTGCCCGGGAGAACCACGGTGACCCGGCCTTCCACTTCGATATGTTCTTCCTTCATGATGCGTGCGGGCTGACTGCGAGGGACCTGGACAAAAGAAAACGGCGGGATTCGGTTCACCCGAACCCCGCCGTTCCGTTTAAGACTTTGGCTGCTTAGCGATAGCCACCGCGGCTGCCGCCGCCGCCACCGCCGAAGTCACGGCGTCCGCCGCCACCGCCCGAAGGACGCTCTTCGCGAGGCCGGGCAATGTTGACAGTCAGGGCGCGGCCGTCGAGCTCCTGCCCGTTCAGCGCCGCAATGGCGTTCTGGGCCTCTTCGGCCGTGGACATCGTGACGAAACCAAACCCGCGAGGGCGGTTGGTCATACGGTCCATCATCAGGTTGGCTTCCACGACCGTGCCATGGGCCGCAAACGCGTCCTGGAGGTCGTTCTCGGTGGTGTTGAAGGAAAGATTTCCAACAAACAGTTTAGTACTCATGTCTTGTGATGTGTTTCTGTCGACAAACCGATTCTTTCTAGAGACTGTTCCCGACCGCCGGGTTTCTAATCATCACTGAACGGAGTTCACCTGAGGATTTACCAAGCCTTGAAAGTGACGAGCTATCTAACAGACTGGGGAAACATGGAGTCTTCTGGGGAGATAGCAACAAGAAACGTTAAGTTTTTTTCTTAACCTGACGCCCTCCCCCACCCGGGTTCGGCTGGGGGAAGGTGCCAGTTGATTCTCGTTCAATGCGTTGTGGCTTTACGCCAACCGCTGGCCTCCCCGGCTTACTCGGGGGTTCC
>DMJJ01000259.1:2229-5307 GCA_003452185.1 Verrucomicrobiales bacterium
GGAGCCTCCGGGGAGGCGTCGGCTGGAGGAGGGGGCGGCTGAGGGGCTGCCGCCGGGGCCTTGGAGGCGGGCCTCGTGGAGGTGGTCGCCGGGGTGGCGGTGGACTCGGGAGCCCGCTTGGCCCGCTGGTCGCGGGGCAACGGCGTGATGGTGGCGTGAAGATCCCGGTCGCCTGCCATCTTGGGGAGGGCATCGGCCTTCCCGTAGGCGGCGGTTTCCCGGATGAACCGGTTCACAACCTCATAGCCGAACTCCTTGTGCGCCTTCTGCCGACCCCGGAAGCGGAGGCGGATGCGCACCGTCTGCTCGTTGGTGAGAAACCCGATCGCGTGGTTGACCTTCACCTTGAAATCGTTGGCGTCGATGTTCGGGCTCAGCTGGACCTCCTTCACCTGGCGTGAGGGATGACGAGTCTGGGACTCCTTCTTCTTCTTTTTCGACTCCTCGTACTGGAACTTGCCGTACTCGATGATCCGGCAGACCGGGGGGGTGGCCGTTGGGGCGATCTCGATCAGGTCCATCCCGCGCGTCTGCGCGATCTTCAGCGCCTCGGTGAGGGACATCACCCCCAGGGGCTGCTTGGTTTCGTCGAGCACCCGGACCTCCCGGGCGCGGATCTTGCCGTTACGTCGGAGCGCGGGTTCCCGCGAGGGAAACTGGCGGAAGGGGAACGGGCGGCTCAATGAGCCCCCGGGAGTTGAGGTGAGTTCATGGCTTCAGGGGTCGAGGGGCACGGAGCGCTGCCGCCCACGCGTCCCGACGCGCAGATCGCCCAGAGGCGACCGGTTTCTGCCCGTCCAGGGATGCGGTTCGTGCTGCTCAATCAAAGCACCATGGACTCGTTTGGGCCCGGGCACAAGGCTAATGCCGTCCTGCCGTGGCGCCGTCAGAACTCCACCCCGACCTTCAGCCGGACCTCGATCCGTTCTCTCTCGGCCAGGGTGTACCCGCCCTTGCCGGCCTCGTCCGGCCATCCCCAGATCTGGGGAAGCACCGTGAGGGTGGCCCACCACTCTCCCCGCTCAAAGTGGAGGGAGGGGCCTGCCGACACGCTGACGAACTCGGCCCCGCCGAGGTCTGCCCCCCCGAACTCGGTGTCGACGCGGGTTTCCACCCCGGCACGCCATCCCTCCGCGATCCGGTAGGAGAGGCCCAACCCCCATTCCATGTAGAGGTTGGTGTCGAACGAGCTCTGGCCCGCCCCCCGCTCCCACTCGGGCTCAAGGGTGTAATTGAAAACGCCGATCAGGCGGTCCTCCATCCATCGCTTCTCGAGGAGCAGCTTGGCCTCGAGTTCGATCTCGTCGATCCGTTCCCCGCCCGACTTGTGGATCGTCGTGTAACCCGGCTCCAGGTAGAGGGCCATTCCGAACCCATCCTTCGCCGGGGAGAAGAGCTGGTACTTGAGCTCGGCGGAGGTGCCGCTCACCCCGAAGCGGTTCCGGTCTTGAAACACCTCCCCGCTCCCCTGGGCCCCTTTCAGCCGATGGTAGTTGGCCTTCAGATAAAGGGCCGTCTGGAGGTGCTCTGTCAGGCCGGTCTCCAACTCGGTGGCAAAGTCCATCCCGAGGTAGCTGCCGTGGTCCTTGGCGACCCGTCCTGTGGTCCACTGGGTGAGCTCCCATTCCCCGCGGGGGATGATGCTGGTGGTGTAAAGGTAACCGAACGGGTTTTCCTCCGCCTGGAGGGCCGCTCCGCCGAGGAGCGTTGCGCTGATAAGGGAGAGCCGTGTGACGTTGTTCATGCCGGGTGCAGTCTGCACGAGCCTTCGCCGGGTCGGCAACCGCCGGGTTGCGATTCTCTTGCGGTGGCTTGCGTTCGTTGGGGCCTACTTCATTGGCACTCCGGGCTCAGCTTTCCCATCCGTGGTCAGGATCTGGAAATGGTGCACGCCGGCCGCAGCCGGGTGATGGCTGGTCCAGACGATCTGATGCTGCGGGTTGACCTCCACCATCGAGATTCCGGTGCTGGCGGCGTGGCTTCCGATGACGGTGTTCCCGTTGGCCAGTCGCTGCGATCCGCACGGGTCCTTGAAAAGCCCCCCGACGTTGACGTTGTCGACCTTCCAGGCAACCCCGCCCTGCGCGTTGAACTCCACCACCTTGTTCCCATGAGTGAGGGAAACCACCACGTTCCCGTTGTCGAGCTGGATCGCCGTGAACGGCCAATTCTCCCCTTTCCGTCCCCCCAGCTCCTCCAGGTCGGTCTTGATCGTCCGGACCACCTTCCCCTCGGGGGTGTACTCCTTCACGGCGAAGGCGAGGAGGTGCGGGACCAGATAGTTCCCGTTCCGGAGCTGGCGGGCCATGCGGGTTTGCATGTGGGCGTTTTCGGTCTCGGGCTGCAGCGGGGTCTCACGCACCATCTCCCCGGAGGGGCTGACCTCGAGGAGGCTCGGGCGGGATCCGAGTTCCGTCACCAGCGTGTTGCCGTTGTAAAGGCGCTGCGTGGTCCCGATCTCGCTGTTTTCCTTCCGACGCTTGTAGGTGAAGATCACCTGCTTGGAGCGCGTGACCTCCTCGACGCGGTCTGAAAAGGCGAGGAGCAGGTTGCCGTTCGGCAGGACAAACCCGTCGCGGGTGCCGCCGGCATACTCCCACTGCACCGTGCCATCCTCCCCGATGAGCGCGGTCTTCCCTCCCATCACGAGGTACGAGTGATGGATCATCGGGCCCGAATCGGCCTCGGCTGCCGCTGCCAGGGCGGAGATCGATGCCAGGGAGGTTAGAATGCCGACGAGGGCCGCACCGGGGGTTTTCATGCCCCCGATGTTCCATGGGATCCCTCCCGGAGAGAAAGCTTTTTTCAAGACCCCCCAGCGGGGGTCTCGGGATGGGGCCTGCAGCCCGGTGTTGGCGTCTCCCCCGGGGCGCGGTAACAATCCATCCCATGGAAAAAAACCGGCTTGAAGCCTTCAGCGATGGGGTGCTGGCCATCATCATCACCATCATGGTGCTGGAGATGAAGGTGCCGCAGGGAACCGGGGTCTCGGCGCTCCGCCCGGTGCTCCCGGTGTTCCTCAGCTACCTGATGAGCTTCCTGTATGTCGGGATCTACTGGAACAACCACCACCACATG
>DMJJ01000079.1 GCA_003452185.1 Verrucomicrobiales bacterium
AATGACTTCATGATTCCCGCCATGGATGAAGTGGGCCGGCGCTTTGAGCGGAGCGAGTACTTCGTCCCGGAGCTTCTCCTCTCGGCCCGTGCCATGAAGGCCTCCATGGAGTTGATCCGGCCCCTGCTCGCGGCCCGCGGCACGGAGCCTCTCGCCCGGGTGGTGATCGGGACGGTCCGGGGCGACCTGCACGACATCGGGAAGAACCTCGTGGCATCGCTTCTGGAAGGGGGCGGGTTTGAGGTCCACGACCTCGGGGTGAACGTCGCTCCCGAGGCATTCGTCGCAGCGGCACGCGACCGCGAGGCGCGGATCGTCGGGATGTCGGCCCTCCTCACCACCACGATGGGATCGATGAAAGCGACGGTGGAGGCGTTCCGGAAGGCCGGGCTCCGGGACCGGGTGAAGCTCATGATCGGAGGAGCCCCCGTGACGCAGGAGTTCGCGGACGAAATCGGGGCCGATGGCTACGGCGTGACCGCTCCCGCAGCGGTCGCCCTCGCCAAGCGTCTCGTGGGGGTCGTCGCCTGAGCCGTCCGGCCCCCCCGCATCCGATGCATCCCACCCTCGCAGCGCTTCTGAACCGGGGCCCCGTCCTGACCGATGGCGCCTGGGGCACCCAGCTCCAGGAGCGGGGACTCGAGCCGGGAGAGTTCCCCGATCTCTGGAACCTGTCGCATCCCGGGCCCGTGGCGGAGGTCGCGAGGGCGTACGTTGCGTCCGGAAGCCGGATCGTCCTGACGAACACGTTCGGGGCCAACCGTCTCCGGCTCGCCGAAACCCCGCGCCCCGAGCAGCTCCGGGAGATCAACCTTGCGGGGGTCCGCCTCTCGCGGGAAGCCGCTGCAGGGCGCGCCGCCGTGTTCGCCTCCCTCGGCCCGTCGGGACGTCTGCTCTGCAACGGCGATGTCACCCCGGAGGAGCTTCACTCCGCCTTCCTCGAGCAGGCCCAGGCGCTGGCGGAGGGGGGGGCCGACGGCCTCGTTGTCGAGACCATGTCCGACCTCCAGGAGGCGGCCATCGCCGTCGCGGCCGCCCGGCAGACCGGGCTTCCCGTCGTCGCCTGCATGGTGTTCGACTCGGGACGCGACAAGGACCGCACCATGATGGGGACAACGCCCGAGCAGGCGGCCGAGGGTCTGGTCGCCGCCGGGGCGGATGCCATTGGAGCCAACTGTGGACAAGGGATCGAAGGCTTCCTTCCGGTCTGCCGCAGGCTGAGGTCGGCGTGTGCCCAGCCGATCTGGATCAAGGCGAACGCCGGCCTCCCCGAACGGGTCGACGGGGTGATCCGGTATCGGACAACCCCCGAGGCCTTTGCCCGTTGGATTCCGCCGCTCCTGGAGGCGGGCGCCTCTTTTGTCGGCGGATGCTGCGGCACATCGCCGGCATTCATCCGGGCCGCCGCGGTCCATCTCCCGCAACAATGACCCCCCTCCCACCCACGCACTCCCCCGGGGCCTGCTCCCGCAGGAGGTTCCGGCTTGTGAGCTGCCAGGTCTTCTGCCGGGAGGCCGCGGAGGTGATGCGGCGCTCGCCGCACCAGGTCGGGGTGGAGTTCCTTCCCAAGGGGCTGCATGAGCTCCCGGCCACCCTGATGCGGGAGCGGATCCAGGCCGCCGTCGACCACGCCGCAACTTCCTCCCCCCCGCCCGACGCCGTGCTCCTGGGCTACGGGCTCTGCAGTCATGCGCTCTCGGGAATCGAGGCCCGGTTCCGGCCCGTGGTGATCCCGCGTGCCCACGACTGCCTCACCCTGCTGCTCGGGGGACGGGAGCGCTACCAGGGGCGCTTCGACCGGGAGCCTGCCACGTACTTCCAAAGCTCCGGGTGGGTGGAGCACCGTCTCAATCCCCCCGCCCTCGAGGCGCAGTCGATCCCCACCCTGCAGCGGCTCCGGATGTCGTATGAGGAACGGGCCGCCCGATACGGGAGGGAGAACGCCCTCTACCTTGAGGCCGAGCTTGGGAACCCGGCGCGGCACTACCGGCACATGGCCTTCATTGACCTCGGCCTTGAGCCGGCGGGCGTCACGGAGAACGCCTCCCGGGAGGAAGCGCGCCGCCGCGGCTGGAGCTTCGAGCGGATCACCGGGGACCTGCGACTTCTCCAGCGACTGGTGGACGGCGACTGGGAGCTCGACTTCGTGGTCCTGCAGCCCGGGGAGCGGAGCGTCGCCACAAACGACGAGCGGATCCTGGCCTCGCGGCCAATCTCTTCATGAACTCCAGGGAACGCCTCATCGCCCACCTGCAAGGCCGGCCGGTCGACCGCCTGCCGTTCATGCCGATCACGATGCAGTACGCGGCCGACCTCCTCGGCGTGCACTACCACGATTACGTCACCGATCACCGGGTCCTGGTGGAAGCCCAGCTCAAGGCGTCGAGCCTCCTGGGCGCCGACCACGTCTCGTGCATCTCGGACCCGGCCCGTGAGGCCGCCGATTGCGGTGCCGCGGTGGAGTATTTCACCGACCAGCCCCCGGCCTTTATCGAGGAGAATGCCCTCCTGGCCAACAAGCTCCGCCTGGCCACGCTGCAGATGCCCGACCCACTTGGCGGAGGCCGCATGCTCGACCGGGTCCGGGGAGTGGCCCTCTTCAAGCAGCGGATCGGCGGGGAGAAGCTCATCGAGGGATGGATCGAGGGCCCGTGCGCCCAAGGGGCTGATCTCCGGGGTATCAACACCCTGATGCTCGACTTCTTCGATGACCCGGGGTTCATCCGGGATCTCTTCGGGTGGGTGGTCGAAATGGAGCTCCGGTTTGCCCGTGCTCAGGTCGACGCCGGGGCTGACCTCATCGGCATTGGCGACGCGGCGGCGTCGCTCGTCGGCCCCCAGATCTACGAGGAGTTTGTCCACCCGTTTGAGAAGCAGCTCGTCGATGGGATCCACGCGATGGGGGCAGCGGTGCGGCTCCACATCTGTGGCAACACCCGGTTTGCCCTCGCCGGGATGGGCCGGCTCGGCGCGGAGATCGTCGACCTGGACCACCCCGCACCCCTCGCCGAGGGGCGCGAGCGCATGGGCCCCGGCCAGCTCCTCCTGGGCAACCTCAACCCCGTCACCGCGCTCCTTCACGGCACCCCGGGCCAGGTGATTCGCGGGGTCGAGGAGTGTCACCGGGCGGCGGGCGCCCGCTTCATCGTCGGCGCGGGATGCGAGGTGCCGCGCGGGACCCCGCTCGAAAACGTGGTCGCCATGGCCAGCTACGCCCAGGGGCACACCCCATGACGCCGCCACGGGGCCTCCGGATCAAGGGGCTCCACACCCACCGTTTTCCAAATGCCCGGCACCGCACGCGTCGATCTCGATCCCTCGGGGCTTTCGCTCCACGTGGAGCCGGGGGCGGGCCTCCAGGATCTTCTCTTCTCCCACGGGGTTGAGTTCCCCTGCGGCGGCGGCGGCCGCTGCCGGGGATGCCGGGTCCGGGTGCTGGAGGGAACACTCCCGGCCTCACCCCAGGACCGCGCCCTCCTCGGGGCGGCGGAGCTCGATGCGGGATGGCGCCTGGCGTGCCAGGCGCGGGTGACCGGGAACCTCCGTCTGCACCTCGCCCAATGGGAGACCCGGATCCTCGGGGACCATCGTCCCTTCCCCTTCGAGCCCCAGGAGGGAATCGGCGCGGCGGTCGACCTGGGCACCACGACCCTCGTGGCCCAACTGGTCGATCTCACCACCGGCCAGGTCCTCGCCACCCGGAGCGCCCTGAACGAACAGGCCCGGTACGGCGGGGATATCATGAGCCGGATCGGTTTCGCAATGCGCGATGGAAGCGGGGCCCTCACCTCAATCGTCAGGGCCCAGGTCGGAGGCCTCATCCGGGAGATGCTCCCCGCGGCGGGCCCCCGGCTTCGGCAGGTGGTCCTGGCCGGCAACACCGCCATGCACCATCTCTTCTGCGGCATCGGCGTGGAGCCCCTGGCACACCATCCGTTCCAGCCTCTGGAGGAGGGGCTCCAAACCTTCACGGGAGATGAGCTCGGATGGGAGTTCCCGGCCGCTCCCCAGGTTCGATGCCTCCCCTGCCTGGCCGGGTTCGTCGGGGGGGACCTCCTCGCCGGCCTCCTGGCCACGGGAATCCATCAGCGCCCGGGGCTGGAGCTCCTCATCGATCTCGGGACCAACGGAGAGCTCCTCCTCGGCAACCGGGAACGGATCCTCTGCACCTCCACCGCCGCGGGGCCGGCGTTCGAGGGAGCCCGGATCTCCATGGGGATGCGCGCGAGCACCGGGGCCATCTCGGAGGCAAGGATCCATGAAGGGGAGCTCCGCTGCCGGGTGATCGGAGGGGAGGAACCCCGCGGCCTCTGTGGCAGCGGGCTCGTCGACGTCGTCGCGGCGGGCCTCGACCTCGGATGGATTCTTCCAAGCGGCCGCCTCACCCGCACCGTGATGCCCGTGGCCGGCACCGTCTCCCTCCACCAATGCGACGTCCGGGAGCTCCAGCTGGCCAAAGGGGCCGTCGCGGCCGGGATCCGGATCCTCGCCCGACACTGGGGGGCTCCGGTCGACGCGATCGAACGCGTACACCTCGCCGGGGCCTTCGGCAACTACATCAACCCGGAGAGCGCCCGGCGGATCGGCCTCCTCGGGTTTCCGGGAGGCCGTGTGACCCCCTGCGGGAACAGTTCCCTCCGCGGGGCCAAGATCGCGCTCTGCGGGCTGGGACAGGATCCGGGCACCCATCAGCCCGTCCGCGACCTGGTGGAAGGAATCTCGTTGAACGAGGATCCCCACTTCCAGGATGCCTACGTCGACGAGATGGCCTTTCCCGCGCGGGTGTGACCCGGGCTGGCCTTCCACGCGATGCGAGGCTAGGGTTTCCGGGCATGCATCTTCCGCCCCCCCTTCGCCCCATCCCCGCTTTGGCCAAGGCCGGGGCGCGGGCGGCGGTCGTCGCCTGGCTCCCCCTTGCGAACTGCGGGTCCGGGGCCGCGGAGTCGACCGTGCAGCGCAGCACCAACTACTACACCGTCACCGGAGCGAGCCTCCCCGCCATCGAGGCCTCGCTCCAACGCTCCCGGCCGTTCGTCGAGATGGGCCCGAGCCACGCCTACACCACCTGGAACATCCGGTGGAACTTCCAGACCGAATCCTCCTCCAACGGATGCCTCTGCAGCGGATTCTCGACGGAGACCAGGATCCGGATCACCCTTCCCTACTGGCAGCCCTCGACCAACTCCCGGTCCTGGCTTCCCTCGGCCTGGAACGACTACTTTCAGGCTCTCCGGCTCCATGAGGCACACCACGCCGAGCTCGCAGAGGAAGCGGCAACGGAGATCCATCGTCGAGTCTCCGCCCTGGGCGGGTCGGGCGACTGCGACTCCCTGAAACGCCAGATCAACACCACGGGGGAGGCGGTTCTGGAGGAGTATCGCCAGAAGCAGAAGGCCTACGACGTCGAGACCCGGCACGGGGCGACGCAAGGGGCGGTGCTTGGGGGGATCGGCGTCCGGCCAAGGCGCGAAGAGGAGTCGAAGCCCCCTCCGCCCATCCCGCGATAGCCTGCCCCCAGCACCCCCTCTTGCGGAACACCTCAGTCGCGGGGGGCGACAGCCTTGCCGCACACCGCATCCCGCTCAACGCCTGACCGCCGCGCCGCCGGCCCGCGGTGGACCCGATGGCGCCCCGTTGGTCCCGCGTGGAGCGAGGGCCCCCGGCACGTGGTCGAAGTCAAACCCCGTCACCGCCTCGGCCGCGAGGGTGCCGATCTCCAGCTGGAGCGAGAGCACGCTCCCCTTTCCGTCGGGGTGGAGTCGGCTGCTGAGCAGGATCCAGAAGGTTCGGGAGAAAGGATCAATCCAGAAGCAGGTCCCGGTGAATCCCGTATGCCCGAAGGAGCCGATGGGGAAATGCCGCCCTCGGGGCCTGCTGTACGGGGAATCAAGATCGACGCCGAGGCCGCGGCGCACCGCCACACCCTCGGCGGTTTGCACGGAGGCCATTTGGCGCACGGTTTCGGCCCTCAGGATGCGAACGCCATCCAGGGTCCCCTCGTTCAGAAGCATCCGGCAGTAGCGGGCCAGGTCGCCCGCGGTCGTGAAAAGCCCTGCGTGGCCGGCCACCCCTCCCATGAGACGGGCCGACGGGTCATGCACGGTCCCCCGAAGCATCTCCTCCCCGGCCCGCTCCGTGGGGGCCGTGCGCCGGAGAAGTCTGGGTCCCGGGAGAAACCCGGTCTCCCGCATTCCAAGAGGCCGATAGATCTCAC
>DMJJ01000171.1 GCA_003452185.1 Verrucomicrobiales bacterium
AGGCCCGGGCCCAACCCGATGGCCGCCGCGGCCGCATTCGGCACATTCGATCAGGATCTGCTTGGGAGCCTCATCCCGTTCATCCAGGCGCGCTACTCGGCCATCCCGGACCGGGAGAGCCGGGCGCTGGCCGGCCTTTCGATGGGGGGAGGGCAGTCGTTGAACTTCGGGCTCGCCAACCTCGGCACCTTTGCGTGGATCGGCGGGTTCTCCTCCGCCCCGAACACCCGGCCGCCGGCCGAACTTGTGCCCGATCCCGGGAAGGCCTCCGGCCAACTGAGACTGCTCTACATCTCCTGCGGCACGAAGGATGGTCTGTTTCCCATCAGCCAGGGTGTCCACGCCTATCTCAAGGAGCGGAACGTCCCCCACATCTGGCATGTGGACGGGCATCCGCACGACTTCCAACACTGGACACGCGCCCTCTACCATTTCTCCCAGCGGATCTTCAAGCAGGACCCGAAGTAGGGACCCCGAACACCCACCAACACCCGAAACAGGTTGAAAGCACTCCTCACACTTCTCGCCGGAACCTTCACCGCCCTCGGCACCCTTTCCGCGGAGATGCCGGAGCACCCACTCCATGTTCTCTACCTCGGCCCTGTCCATTTCAGCGCCCCACCCCGGGGGGCGGGCCAGGGCGGGCCGGGGGGCGGCCGGACGAACTACGTCTACCTGCCGGGACAAACCCTGGCACCGGAGGGGATCTACTTCGACCCCCTCACCGACCCCAACCACCTCACCAAGGAATACCTGAGCCACTTCGATGCCGTGGTGCAGTCGCTTCCGGACACCGAGATCGGCGCCGCCCGGCTGAGCCTGCTTGATTCGTTCAAGAGGTCAGGACGCGGACTGCTCAAGTATCCCGATGGCCGACACCCGTCGGATGAGGCCCTTCGCGACGCCGTTCTCGGTGCCGTCAGCCAGGGGGCCCGGTCGCAGTGGGAGGCCGCGACGGCGTCACGCCCCGCGTTGAGGCGACTGCCGGGCGAGGTTCCGAACTACGAGCGGCGGCCCGAGCCCGTGAAGTACCAGGCACCCCTTTCGCCGCAGGAGAGCATGCGATACACGCAGGTCCCCGCGGATTTCGAGCTCCGGCTGTTCGCCGCCGAGCCCGACATTGTGAAACCGATCTTCATGGGTTGGGACGAGCGCGGGCGTGCCTGGGTGGTTGAGGCGCGGGACTATCCCCATGGGCTCGTGGGCGAGGGGGCCGCCGGGCTCGCGGACATCAAGATCTGCGAGGACACGGATGGCGACGGCAGGGCCGACAAGTTCACCCTTTTTGCCCAAGGGCTGAACCTCGCAACATCCCTGGTGTTTGTGAACGGCGGCATCCTGGTGTCGGAGGCCCGGCACATGCTGTTCCTGAAGGACACGGATGGGGACGACAAGGCCGACGTCCGGCAGGTGGTCCTTCCGGGATGGGGGACCGGGGATACCCACGCGATGCAGAGCAACCTGAGTCGCGGCTTCGACAACTGGCTCTATGGCGCGGTGGGGTACTCGAACTTTCGCGGCAAGGTCGGCGGCAGCGACCTTCAGTTCGGCCAGGGGCTCTTTCGTTTCAAGGCCGACGGCTCCGCGTTGGAGTTCCTCCACCAGTTTAACAACAACACCTGGGGCCTGGGCCTGAATGGGCAGGGCGATCTCTTTGGTTCCACCGCCAACGGCAACCCGAGCTTTTATGGCTATCTTCCGGCGCACCTTCTCAACCCAACGCAACCGGCGTTCAGCCGCCGCGGAGGGGGCGGATTCCGCCCCGGGTACCGTCTCGTGGAAGGGGGCGACACCGATGCCCCGGCCGCCCAGGTTCGGCGGCTCCCCTCCGCCAAATCGCTCGCGCCCGGGCTCCGGATGCATCCCAACACCCCGAACGTCCGGATGGTGGATAATTTCGGCGGCTACACCGCGGCGGCAGGCCACGCATTCATGGTCAGCGACGCCCTCCCGCCCCGACTGCAAGGCAAGGCCCTGGTGACCGAGCCGACCGCGAAGCTCATCGGCATCCTGGATATCCAGCCCGAAGGGGGGGGCTACAAGGCGGGCGACGCGGGCAACCTTCTGGCCAGCACCGACGAATGGATGTCGCCCATCTTCGCCGACATCGGCCCCGACGGCGCGGTCTGGGTCATCGATTTCTACAGCTTCATCATCCAGCACAACCCGACCCCCAGCGAGCAATCAGCCGGGATTCAGGCCACCACCGGACCGGGAGGGGCCTATCAGACCCCGAACGATCTGCGCGATCAGTCGCATGGCCGGATCTATCGCGTTGCATGGAAGGATGCGCCCCGGAGTCCCATCCAGTCGCTCGCCAACGCGAAGCCCCCCGAGTTGGTGGCCGCCCTCGACAGGGGTAACCAGTTCTGGAGCCTCACAGCCCAGCGATTGATCGTGGACAACGGACTCACGGAGGCCGCCGCGGCGCTGCGGAAACGGGTCCGTTCCCCCGTCGGCGGCACAGGGGCCATCCATGCCCTCTGGTCCCTGGCGGGCCTCAACGCCCTCGACCGGGAGACCCACCACGCGGCCCTTCTGGCGAAGGATCCCGCCCTGCGGCGGAACGCGATCCGGGCCCTCCCCGGAAACGAGGCCGGACGGCAGCTCTTCTTCAGCAGCCCGGTCATCCAGGATCCCGACCTCGTCACACGGCAGGCGGCGCTCGTGAAACTGCTCGAGTTCCCGACGATTCCCGAGATCCAGACCGTCGTCGCCCAGCTTCCGCGCGTGGCCGCCAACACGAACGATGCCTTCCTGAACGACACCCTCACGCTCCTCGGGCGCATCCACAAGGTCTCCGGCCTCGGGACAGACGAGGTCAAGGTGGCCGCGGGGGACCCAAAGCGCGGCGAGGACCTGTTCCACAACAGCCCGGTCGCCGCCTGCGCCTCCTGCCACACCGTGAACGGACACGGGGGGGACGTCGGCCCGATCCTCGACGGCATTGCGATTCGAGCCGACAAGGCCTACATCCTCGAAAGCCTCATGGACCCCAATGCCAAGCTCGCCAAGGGGTTCGAAGGTCTGGGTGTTTCCCCGATGCCCCCGCTTGGGGTTCTCCTCCGGGAGCAGGAGTTGGCCGACATCCTGGCCTACCTGGCCACGTTGACCACTCCGCCCAAGGACGGGGTCACGGTGCCGGTGAAGAAGCTCCCCCAGTTCGAATGACTGACCGGGCCGTTGCCGCCCTCGACGGATCCCGGCAACGGCCGACTCCTCCTCTCAAAGCTTATGAAAAAGGTGCACGCCACAATCCCCCTTGCGCTCGCATCGAGCCTGCTCGTCTCCACGGGCATCGCGGCCGATGCATTGAAACCCGACTCCGAGGGATACATCCGCGACTGGGTCATGCTGGCCCCCATCCGCCTTCCCGAGCAGGAACCCGGGGGTGATTCCCTCCTCAAGGAGCAGATCAAGGAGGAGGCCAAACTTCGCCCCAAGCCGGGAGACCGGATCAGGGTGAACGGGAAGGAGCTGGTCTGGCAGACCGTCAGCGCCCCCACCCACCACTTCGATTTCAACGCGACGCTGAAGTCGGCCAATGACCACTCCGCCGGCTTCATGGTCACCTACATCGTCTGCGACAAGGAGATGCCCAACGTGACCATCGCGGTCGCGAGCAACGACCAGGGGCGGATCTATTTCAACGGGGTCGATATCTACGCGTTCACGGAGGCCCGCCCCCTCATGCTCGATGCCGACAAGGGACGGGTCACCCTGAAGGCGGGTGTGAACGTGATTGTCTTCAAGATCGTCAATGAGCTGAACAGCTGGCAGGGGGCGATGCGCTTCCTGGACAAGGCCGGCGCGCCCATCACGAGCCTGCAGGTCAGGCTGTCGCCCTGAGGGGGCGGCCGGGCCGGGGCCGGCCTGTGCCTCCCGGCCCCCGGCTCATCCGGTACTTTTCATCCCGGCAGCCACCCCCTTGACCGTGATCGCCAGCAGCCTTCGCAGCTGCTCTGTTCGCTCCTGTTCCGTCGCATTCCTCCAGAGACGGAGGTACCGGATTTGCAGGTAATGCAGCGGGTCGACGTACGGATTTCGCAGCCGGATCGACTGGGCCAGCACGGGCTGCAGTTCAAGAAGCTCCCGGCGCCCGGTGATGGCCTGGATCGCTTCCACGGACCGGGTGTACTCCGCCTCGATCATCCCGAAAACCTTCCGGCGCAGCGCCACGGACTCCACCAACCCGGAGTACAGCCGGGCAATGTGGAGATCGGTCTTGGCAAGCGACACCTCGGCGTTGTCCATCAACGAGCGAAAGAACGGCCATCGCCGATACATTCGCCTGAGCTGTTCCAATCCCTGGGGGCTTGCCTCCGCGAACGCCTTCAGCGCAGCACCCACGCCATACCAGGCCGAAATCATATGGCGGGACTGGGTCCAGGCAAACACCCAGGGGATGGCCCGGAGTTGGCGGATGTCACCGGACGCAGCGCGCCGCGCCGGCCGCGAGCCCAGCCGCATGTGCTCGATCAGGTCGATCGGCGTCGCTTGAAAGAAATACTCCTGAAATTCCGGAGTCTCGTACACCAGTCGCTGGTAGTGCTGCAGGGAGACCTTCGCGAGCTCGTCGAGACAGCCCTCCCATCCTTGCCGTTCCTCCATCGGCCCCTCCGGGAGACACTGCACGGCGATGACCGCCGAAGTCAGCTGTTCCCAGTTGCGCTGCGCGATGACGGGGTTCGAGTACTTCAGTGAGATCACCTCCCCCTGCTCCGTGATCCTCAGGCGCCCCCCGTGCGCCGCGTGCGGCTGAGCCCGGAGGCTCCGATAGCTTGAGCCTCCCCCGCGGTCGATGGTTCCCCCTTTGCCGTGAAAGAACCGAAGCTTCACGCCGCACTCATCCGCCACCCGGGACATCTCCTTCTGGGCGCGGTGGAGGAACCAGTTGGCGGCAAGATACCCGCCGTCCTTGTTCGAGTCCGAGTATCCCACCATCACCTCCTGGACCCGCCCACGATGCTTGAGATGGCGCCGGTACTCCACGTCAGACCAGAGCCGCCCGAGCACGACGGCGGAGGCCCGAAGATCCTCGATCGTCTCGAACAACGGAACCAGGTCGATCTCGTGCAAACCGGCGAGCCTCGCCAGCCTGAAGACCCTCAGGATGTCCTCCGCCCCTCGCGTCATGCTGACAATGAAGTGGTGGGCAGCCCGGACCCCATGCCGCTGCTGGATCTCCCGGATCGCGAGCAACTCCTCCAGGATCTCCGGCTCGGAATGGTCCAGCTTCCCGCTGTGATCCCTAAAATCGAGCTGCGCGAGGTGCGGGCCGAAGGTCTTCGCCTGGATGAGGAGCCTGCGGATCCGCCCGTTGGCGGCCCTTCTGGCCTTTTGTTTCACGAGCGCGCCCCGGATCCCCTCAAGCACCTGGATGAACCCCTCGTGGTTGTGCGACCCCTCCCGCAGCCTCCGGCGCAACGCCCCCACCTGGGCTCGCAACGATTCATACGGTTGATAGGGACCGGCCGCCCGCGGCCGGGCATGCGATCCCGACAGGCCGTCGCCAGGGTCCGCGTGGGTCAGTTCCCTCCCCAGCTCGTCGCACTCTCGCAGATACAGGCTCATGGCTGCCTGGTGATGACGCTCCATCGCAGACCGGCTGATGTCAGGCGTCACGAACGGATTCCCGTCACGATCCCCGCCCGCCCAGCTCGAGAAGGTGAGGAAGTGACGCGACCGCCGGACGCCCGGGAAGGACCGGGCCAGCTCGGCATCGAATGTCTGGTAGAAGTTGCCCGCAGCCTCAAAAATGGTCCGGTTGAAAAAGTAGAGCGCGGTTTCCACCTCCTGCAGGGGACCGATCTTCTGCTCCCGGACTTCCTCCGTCTGCCAGAGCGCCTCCAGCACCTCGTCGGGCTGGTCCCATTGCTCGCTGAGCCGTGCCAGCTGGTTCAGGACGGCGCGCCGGTTGGCCTCGGTCGGATGGGCCGTCAACACCGGCTCAAGTTCCAGCTCGTCCAGCACCCCCTGCAGCTGCCTTTCGGTCACCCCGGCCGCCTTGAGCTCGCGAAACAGGCTTCGGAGAGACATGGAGGCTGTCCGCTTCATCCTGAGGCTTCTTTCCCGTGCCCGCTCCTCGCAGAGATTCACCAACTGGAAGAAGAGGCTGAATGCGTGGGCCAATTGACGAGCCTCCCTGACGGCGAGTCTATCCAGCAGGGAATGCTTTGTCCGCCGGCTCGCCTCGCTTCCAAAGTGTCGGGCCCGCCTGGAGAGCCTCCGCACAGTCTCCAGGTGCCGGAACACCCTCCTGCCTGCCTGTTCCGCCACGATCCGGTCGAGTCGGCCGGTCAAGGCGTTGATTTCCCGCTTAAGGAGCTTGTTCATGTACGTTTCCTATCCGGCCGTTTCCACAAACCGTCGCCCGGAGTATCGAAGGAACCGGTGTTCCGCGGCATCCATGGCAAACAGTGTGATCCACGCGTTGTCAACCAACTCGCGGATTCCGGGGTGTCTGGCAAGCACGCGCTCGATGGCTGCGGGCGATGCCTCGATAACCACGCTCAGACGGAGCGGCTCGTGGACCCACCTCGACCCGTCGTGAAGCGATTGGAGGGGAAGGCCTGGCTGCAGATCCCCGCCGTTCCCCTGCCAGACCCCGAAGGTGCCAACCACATTGTGCAGCACCTTGTTCCCGCTCCCGAAGAGCGCATTGTTCACAGTCGACCCGTAATACTGAAGGTTGATCCAGCTGGCGACCACCATGGGAGCGGTCATGATCAACTCCAGGAGGGCGCCCTCGGGGTCCTGGCTCGCGTCGTAGTCATGTAGAAACACCCGCCCACCGAGGTTCAGGCCCCTCGTCCGCGCGCGGGGGGCGGCGATGAACGCGGCGTTCCCAGCAAGGCCCCACTCAGGCCGCACCTCCGACCAGTCCCGGCTCCGCGCGCCAACCTGCCCGGCCAGGCGGCCAGGGGGGACGCCTCCCAACCCAAGCGACGAGGCCCGCTCCCCCCGCGCCTGACCCGAGGCGGCCTCAAGCCAGGCGCGGAGCTTCCCCAGTTCCGCCGGATGGCTGAACTCGGCCTGCTCCGTGTCGAACAGCACTACCTCGTCGGTGGTGGTGTTGTGCAACCCGGCAATGAACACGGTGTCCGGCGGGATCTGGATCCCCCGCGAGCGCAGCCCGTCACGGACAGAGGGCTGGTTCAACAGCGCCGCGGCCACCCGCGCGTTCGCATCACCAGCGTGCCCCCCGCAGGCTCCACAGTCCAGGGCGGACCCGTACGGATTGTTCACCGTCGCGCTGCCGTGGCCACAGAACAACACGACCTGGGCGAACCCGGAGGTGAGGCCCATGTTCCGCAGCGCTGCCGCGGCGATCGCCACCTGGTCCGACGGCAGGATCCCCGTCTCGGGCCCCTGACCTGGATCCCCCGCAGGCCGCGCCTCCCGCCCAATCCGGGGTGCCATTCCGGCGCGCCGGGGCGCTCCGGGGACCCCCTCGGGCCGGGAGAACCCCATGGCCTCCGCCACCAGCCTGGCCCCAAACCAGAGCCCGGCCGTCTCGACGAACGAGAAGCAGGAGATGGCCGAGGTCTTGAAGGAGTTCCAGGTGTCATTGCCCTTGATGCGAAAGTCGTTCCAGGCGCCCCCCCAGGCCGCCGCCCCCTGGCTGGCCGGTTGGAGTGGTTCCCGCACCCTGTGGCCCGGGGTGAGAAGCACCGGGCACCGCGCACCTCCGCTCCGGCCATCCGCGCGGATCACCTCGATTGGAACGCCAAAAAACCCGGCAAACCCGATCGTGTCGATCTCATCGGATTGCGCTTCAAGGGACCTCCGGTACACCTCGGAGCGCACATCGATGCAAAAGACCGCCTGGAGCGTTCTCCTCCCGGCCGCCCGGTTGGACCTCGGGTGATCCTTGAGGCGGGCCAGCAGGCGGTCGTGGTACCGCTGTTCCATCGCCTCCTGGGCCACATACCGGGCGAGCAGGTCCGGGGAGGCTCCCACCCCCTTCGGCTTTACGCCCACCACCCGCCGCTCCCACGCCCGCAACACCCCCACCTCCCCTCCGAACCTTCCCCGGAGCGCCGCGTCATACACCAGGCGGATGGCGAGCAGCTCCACGAGGGAATCGTCCCGCTTCCCGTTCATCGCCTGCTCTCTCACGCGGTATTGGACATACCCGCTCCACCCCCGGAGGCTCATCAGCTCCCGATGAAGGAAGTCGGCCCGTCCCTCGGAGGGGACGCCCAGCCTCTGGAGAGCGGTCCGTATGACCCCCTCGGGATGCCCCGGAAGGGAGGAAACCAACGCGCGGAACCCCTCCATCCCGTTGAGCTCCGGGTTGGCATCCAGCCGGGCGGCCTCCCTCCAGGCCTTGAACAACCCAGCCCCCTGCCACGGCATCCTCCACGACGACTGCCCCTGGTCATAGTACGCGGAGCACCACTTGGAGATCTCATCGACGATGAACGAGCCCCAACTCCGGCCCCCCATCGAGTCGAGGTGGTCGGCGAACGTCACTATGCGAGCCGGGAGTGTCTCGCCCTCCCCCCTGGCGAGGGCCGCTTTCAGGCTCTCGAGATCCCCCGGAAGCCACCCCGCCATCCCCGTGGCAGGAAGAGCGCTTCGGAGCCGGTCAATCACCGCATCCACCTCCCGGGCCTCGATCCGCCCTCTCTCGATCTCCCGGGCGTAGGATCCAGACGCCATCAACGTCCCCCCATGGCCGATCCGCTCCATCAGGGCTGCGGCCTCCAGGAAGTGCCGGTCGCTCAGCCCGAGGAACGGGTTTACCGCGACGAAGTTTCTCAGAGGCCAGAGCGGGGATATGCGGCCGCAGGCCTCCTGAATGTCGTCGTGAAGCCCGTGGTCCTGCCGGGCCTGGTCGGCTTGGGGAGCGGATTCAATCATGGTTTGCATGTCGGATTTTCCGGTGTTCTCGCGGGCCACACGGCGGCGACGCAACGGTTGGCGAGCGTGTTGAAGTAAAACCCGTTGCGCGCGTGCACATACAGGCGCTGCAGCCAGGGACGGGCGGCCCAGGCCGGCAACTCGGTCTGAAGGACGAGCACGACCAAGAACAGCCCCAGGAGCAGGCCGATCACCACACGGCCCGGCCATGAGTCGAGATGGCCGTTCTGCCACGGTCTCTCCCCGAGGAGTGCCACAAACCATTTCTCAAGGGTGAAGTAGGTGACCGCCAGCCCGCCACCGAGCACGACCCCCCCCAGAATTCCCCCGGGGCCGGGCCGTTGGCTCCAGAGGATCCAGAGGGCGTACGCCAGGGCCATCGCGTACGTGCAGGCGAGCACAACGGTTCCCGCATGCAACCCCTCGCCCACGCCGCAAAGTCGGGCCGCGCCCCACACCAGCGCCCCGCCCGTGGCAAACGCGGCCCCCAGGGCGAGCGGATGGGCATTCGGCCGGGCCGTCGGCACCCAGGCAGCCCTCGCCATGCTGACGATGCTTCCCGACGAGAGGAACGCATGGGCCTTGTAAAGGGAGTGGGCCACCAGGTGGAGCACCGCGAGGCCGAAGGCCCCCAGGCCGCACTCCAGCATCATGAACCCCATCTGCGCCACGGTGGAGAAAGCGAGGGCCCGCTTCACGCTCGCGTGCGTCAGCATCACCAACGAGGCGAAGAGGGCCGTGAAGGCTCCAAAGAGCGCGAGGGTCGACATCGCCAGCGGGGAGAGCGTCACGAGGGGACTGAGCCGGATGATCAGGAAGCCGCCCGCGTTGATGACCCCGGCATGCATCAGGGCGGAGACAGGTGTCGGGGTCTCCATCGTGTCAGGCAGCCAGCTGTGAAACGGGAACTGCGCCGACTTCAACATGGCACCCGCCACCAGGAGGAAGGCGATGGTGTGGATCATGCCTCCCACCGGCGCCCCGCCCGGCTCGTGAAGGCGTCGCGCCGCCTCCAGGATGCCGGTAAACTCCCACGTGCCGAAGGACCGGTGAACAAGGAGGATGACCACCAGAAGACAGGCATCCCCCATCCGGCTGATGATGAACTTTTTCCTCGCTGCGATCAGGGCCCCCGGCCGTTCGGGGTAGAAAACCAGCAACCGGTGCAACCCCAGGCTGGTCGCACACCAGGCGAGGGTGAACTGGACCAGATTCCCGGAGAGGATCATGGCCATCACCGAGCCACCCGTCACACAAAGCCACCGGGTGAAGCGGCCCTGGCCCGAATCCCCCGCCAGGTAGTTGACCGCATACCGCGAGACCACAGCCAGGAGGAAGGCCACCAGGAGGAGGAGGATCACCGACAAGTTATCAATCCGCACCCCGACATGAAAAGGCCCGGCAATCTCCATCGAGACTTCCGTCGTCCCCCAGGCGACCCTGAGGCACACCAGAGCCAGGGCCGATCCGAGGGTCCCCAGCGCCAGGAGCGCCCCCGCGCGGGCTGCCGAGCGAGGGTTCCGGGCGAGAAGGGACCCCGGCAGGAGGCCGAAGCCGAGGAGCGCGACGGGTCCGGCGGCCGCGACCACCGCGGTGATCGCGGTGTGGAGTTCATCGTTCATGGTCATTGTTTGAGTGGAGAGGTGCATCGGGCGAGCGACGGTGTTTCAGCCAGAGAATGGCAGTATTACATGAAGCCATCCCGACGCAGCTTTTCGAACGCATCCTCGGATTCATGATCGTGGGCCCGGCCCGCCCGTTCCGCGATGCGGGTTGCCCTGAGCTCGACAATAATCTCCCGGACCGTTCGGGCACTTGATGCGAACTTGCCGGTGCAGGGCCAGCACCCAAGGGAGCGATAGCGCTCCCCGTTTCCTGCGTCGAAATAGAGCTCCGGAACGGGAATTCCCTCCCGCTCTATGTATTCCCAAATATTGGACTCCGTCCACTCAAGGAGCGGGTGCACCCGGAGGTGCGCGTCGGGGGCGAAGTCCGTCTTGAACTGATCCCAGAGCTCCGGGGGCTGATCCTCCACATTCCACTCCATGGCGGCGTTCCTCGGGCTAAAGATGCGTTCCTTGGCGCGCGTCGGCTCCTCATCGCGCCGGACCCCCACGATCACCGCCCGGAAACCGTGCCGGTCGAGGGTCTGTTTCAGGGCATCCTTCTTCAGCAGGGAGCAGCACTGCACGCGGCTCAGCCTCCCGTTCGGGAAGGTGTTCCCAGCCGCCAGGGCCTCTTCGTTGCGAGCCACCACCAGATTGAGTCCCCAGTCCGAGACGAGGCGATCGCGAAAGGCGATCAACTCCGGCATTTCATAACTCGTATCGAGATGCACCAGGGGAAACGGCACGGTCCCGAAGAAGGCCTTGCGGACGAGCCAGAGGATGACATTCGAATCCTTCCCGACGCTCCAGAGCATGGCGAGCCGGTCGAAATGGTGGAATGCCTCGCGCAGGATGTAGATGCTCCGGCTTTCCAGCACGCTGAGCACGTCCCGCCGCGGGGATGAAGGCTGACTTTCGGACCCGGGTAATCCCGGTATCCCGGGCTCAGCTGTCCGTGACTGCGGCTGCTTCGGATGCATCGTGGTTCATGGAGGCAGACCCACCGTCGCCAAGCGGACCGGAACCCACCCCGGACTCGCTCCCGACCCCGGGACTGCCCTTATCGATGCTCACTCTAGCCGCTGTTATGCGTTCGCATAACTAGCTTGTTCCGATCGTTTCGTTCGGTTATTCCGATGTTATGAACGCGGCCTTTGAAAACCCGGAGTGGCTCAATTACCATCATCTGCGGCACTTCTGGATGATCGCACGGCATCGGAGCGTGACCCGTGCGGCGGCGAAGCTGAACATCTCGCAGTCCACCCTGAGCGAGCATCTCCGCGAACTTGAGGAATGGCTGGGGGAACGGCTGTTCAACCGTCAGGGCCGGGGGCTCCATCTCACGGATGCGGGCCGGATGGCGTTGGAGCACGCGGAGACGATCTTCACTACAGGGCATGAGCTGATCACCCGCTTCCGCCAGTCCGACCAGAAACGTCAGCGGATTCTCCGGATCGGGGCGGTCGGCCCGCTCTCCAAGAACCTCCAGTTCGATTTCATCCAACCCCTGCTGGCCGACGCCCGCACCCGGGTGGTGGTCGTGGCAGGCGCCCTGCACGACCTGACGCGGCAGCTGCAGGATCACCGCCTCGACCTGGTGCTGAGCAATATCCCGGTGCGCGCCGACCTTGAGGGGAACATCTTCAACCATCCGCTGGGCGAGGTGCCGGTCTTCCTGGTTGGCGGCAGGCGGCCCAGGGGCCCGCATGCCGGGTTTCCACGCTCGGTGCGGGATGTGCCGCTGTTCCTGCCCACCCGACAGAGCGACGTCCGGGCGGACTTCGACCTCATCCTCGCGAGCGCCGGCATCGAGCCCTTCGTTCACGCGGAGGTGGATGACATGGCGCTGCTCCGGTTGCTCGCATTGTCGGGCGAAGGGCTGGCCCTGGTCTCCAAGATCGTCGTGGAACGGGAGCTGCAGTCGAGCAAGCTCCGCTTCATGCAGCGGGTGCCCGGGCTGGCCGAGCGGTATTACGCCCTGACGGTCCGAAAGCGCTTCCAGAATGCGTGGCTCGCAGAGATCGTGGAGGCGTTCCGGGCCCGCTTGAAGGTCCTCGCAGGCAGATGAGATGCAGGCCGACCCCCAGGCGCCGGAGGGGCGGCAACCTACTTCCCCGGCCCTTTCGTCTCTGCCGATGGGGAGCTCCCCCCTCCCCGCGATCGGGCCACCGCCGCGTCCCGGATCTCGGCGCGTGCACCCGCGAGGCGCTCAGGCCAACGGAACCGCGGGGCCGCGCCCGGGTTGTACCCCTCAAGGTGATCCCGCAACCGGGTGGCTGGCTTCGTGTATTTCAGCTCGGTCTCCCCAAACACCTCCCGGCAGAGTCCGGCCAGCCCGGGGTCATACTCGAGGAGAAGCGCACGGGTGTTCACGTGGTTGTGGTCGTGGTCGTTCACCCGGTTGTTGTCGAACCACGACTGCACCCCCTCGGCGAAGTACTCATGATGGTTGACCGCGGCATACTTTCCCTTCCAGAGGCCGGCCTTCATCGCCGCTTCGTACACGCCTCTGACCCGCCCATCGAAGGTGGGGTCGATGTTGACCATGCCTCGCAGATGGATGTTGTGAGCGAATTCGTGGATCAGGATGCACTCCGCCTCGTAGGGATCGCCGGCATACCCAAGGAGGTTCTCCTCCGCGCAGGAGCAGTAGGGATCCTCCTCGGATCCTCCCATCCCCCGGGCGCGGGCATCCCAGTAGTCCTTCGGGGCGAGGCCGGACCACTCCGGAAGGTCGGTCGTAAACTCGTCGTGCGCCATGATGCAGAGCCGCGAGCCGCTCCGGACCATGGCGGCGCGCAGATCCGGACGCCGCGCCAGCATGAGGTTGACGAGATATCCGGCCTCCCTCAGCGCGTAATCGTCCACGCGGGCCGACGCCACGATCGGGTAGCCGCCCGCGTCGAGGTACTTCGCGTAGAACCCCGGCACCCGGAGCCCGGGCGGCGGCGGCCCGATTGCGGCCCCGCGCGTTGCGGGGGCGGGCAGATTCCAGAGGCGCTCCAGGAGCTGGTACATCCCGGGATCGTGCCGCCTGAGCTCCTCGCGGGTGAAGGGGAAGAAGTCGTTCCGGGAGAAGAAGGCCTCAGTCGACTCGGCGAAATACTCCATGGGGTTGGTCATCCCGTACGCCTTCTCCTTCGCGGCCGCGTAGTGATCCCCCAGCCATCGGTCCACCTGATCGTACGACCCACTGGATCTCGCCCGCTGGTAGGCAGCCTGGACCTCCGGATTTTCGAATCCCCCCGGCAGAAACCGGTCGTGGTACCCATGGGCGAGCTCGTGCAGGATGAAGCTGGGCATCCTGCGTGTCTCCGCCTCGAACTGGCGCACATCGGTGATCTCCACCCCCTTGGCCATCGCCGGGTTCCGCCCATGCTCCTTCAACCACCCGGCCCCCGGATGGTATTCCGCGGTGGGCCTCACCCCGGGATACTCGGGGGAGAGCCACAAGGTCACTTCACGCAGCCGGGCCACCGCAGGGCCTGGAACACCGCGAACGATCTCCCGGAGTTGCCCGCGGAGAAGCTCCAGGGCCTTCTCGGTGGCGGGCTTTTCCCCGGACAGCAGACGCTCATCGACGAGGACGCGCCACCCCTCGATCGAGTTGGTTTGGTGGCCGGCACCGGCCGCAGGAACGAATGCCATCCCCCCGAGGAGCCACGTGCAGAGTAGTCGCCCCCACCGGCGGCAGAGGGACTCCGGATGAGGAAGGATCATGGCAGGAAGGAGGCTGGGGCTCACTGCGCGGCCCCCTGGCGGGTCACGATCGGCACATAGCCCACCTCCAGCCCCGGCGGGGGCGTGACGATCAAGGCGGGGTCAATTTCTGCGAGCGTGCCCAGCGCCGGCGGCGGCAGGTAGTCGCGATCGTGGTTCCAGCTGCGATGGATCTTCTCCACGCGAGCCTGCATCCCCTCCCGCTCCTCGTCCGTCAGGTCGGCGTGCAAAAGGGCCGGCTGATCTGCAAACCGATACCAGCTGTAGGTGACGACGCTCCCATCACCCAGGTGCGCCCGGAACGGACCTGCCACCGGGCCGGGCCGACGCCACGGCCCCTGGGGCTCCTCCGGGGTGACGTACGGCTCGGGTGCAGGATGCTTCGGCCGGGTGAACCGAAAGGCGGCCAATCCGGTCTCCGCAGGGACTTCCTCCCCCTTGACCGGAACCCACTCCACCTTCCTGGCCGCGTTGGTTTCCAGGCGAAAATACTCCGGCAAGGTCGCCATCGCCCCCCCGGCGATCGATTCGGTCCTGCGGACTTGGTCGAAATTCCAGTGGTACCCAAACGTGTTTGGATCCAGGGCCACCGGCGTGGCCATCGACTTCCAGGCCACGGGGGGTTTCTGGTCCTTTGCAGCCGACGGGATGTAAATCCTCCAGGTCGCCCCGCCCCCCCCGGGAAAGTGGTGAACGACCGCCTGCCGCCCGTCGACCCGGCCATCCGCCGGAGCTCCCCCCTCGAACCAGGCCTTCACCCCGTCCCAGAGGGCTTCCCGCCTGTAGGAAGTGATCCGATGGACCAGCACCGACTGGTCGTCCATGCCCCGGGGAAAGGAGGTTGGGGCGATGCGGGCGTACACCCGGCCCACGGCATCGGTCGCCTGCACGCTCGGAACATACTGCGTCTCCATCTGGAGGGCCCGGTTGGGATTCGATGGCCGGGTGTCGAGCAACAGGCCGGAGAGCCGTGGCTCCTCCACGGCCCCGCGGGACCAGAAATACGGGGTGAAGAAGGCGACCGGCCCCTTGAAGTTTTTTGTATTCAGGAAGAGCGTCCAACACTGGTCCCCCGTCGGGATCTTCCGTCCTGCCGTGCGCTCCTTCCCCTTGGCCAGCGGCAGGGGAAGATACCCGTACCCAAAGAGCTCGCCGCAGGTCCCCTGTTTCAGATTCAGCCCGTCGGGGGGCCACAACACCCAGGGACTCAGCTGCGCCACGCCGTACTTCCCAGCCGGCTTTTTCCAATCGCGCCCCTTCCCTGCCCCGGGCCCGTTGGCCCACTCGACAAAGTTGGGCGCCACCCCGCCCATGATGAATTTCGGGGTCTCGGTCGCAAAGCGCGTGTCTCGCCACCACCCAAGCCCCCCCTCGATGTCGGAGTAGAGGTTGGTCGGCCCTTTCCCTTCGTATTGCGCGAACATCCAGGTGCCGAACAGCCCGGTCTGGAACTGATCCCCCGGATACTCGCGGAGGAGAGGCCACGCGGCCACATACATCGAAAAGCCGGCGTTGAATTCCTCGGGAACCTTGTCGTTGGGCACGAGGAGGTAGCCAGCCATCTCTCCCGGGCGGGCCCGGTCCGCCGCCCCTGCCGGGGAGCTGGCGACGACCCCGGCAAGGAGGGCGGCCCCGAGGAGCCGGGTTAGCGTGGAGGAGAGGGACCGGCTCATCAGCTTCATCTCTGGATCTTTCTTCTCAGTTTCGGCAACGACAGACAGGAGGCTCGGGCGGCAGACTTCAAGGCCGGGGGCCACTCATCAACTGAGCCATCGCCTCGGCAAACGCGTTGCCGATCGGGGCGAGGATCTTCGCGGCCCCAAGATAATGATAGCCCCCGTTGGAAACGCCACCCTTGAGCCGCTTGAGCTCCTCCGGGGTGAAACTCTCGGCAATGCCCCGCGCGCGAGCCTCCGCCTTGGCCGCGGGGGTCAGGGTTGGATCCTTCCTCGCCTCACGCTCCAGCCTCGAGTTGAGCCCCTCCATCCGGTCGCTCAGCCTCCCCAACTCCTCGTCCCAGAAGGGGGCGGTCTCCACGGCAACCACGTTGCCTTGAAACTCTGCACGGGAGGCCACCGAGGCCTGGGCCTGCCGAAAGTGCTTCTGCGGGCCCTTGTTCCCCTCAGGTACTCCGCCGATTCCCATCACGCCGATGACAAAGGGAAGCCGCGGCGCCGCAAGGTCCTTGCGGACATCCCGGATGAAATCGCCGAGCAGCGCCGCGTAGAGATCGTAGCCGCCGGGCTGCATCCGCTTGTCGTAGGTCCAATCCGACACGAGGTCGTTGAACCCCTGGAACCAGACGAAGCCGGCCAGCTCGTAGCCCCCGGCAGGATCGTAGTCGGGAACCACCCGCGGAATGTCCGCGAGCACCCGCCGCACATGGTCGATCATGTGGTGGTAAAACGCCCCGGTCGCCTTGAGCTTCTCCCCCTTGATCTTCTCCAGGTCGTCGCCCCGCCGCCGGCACTGCGCCAACTCGTAATCGCTCCAGACGTAAGGCCCGGCGGAAGGAGGGCGAAAATCGGTGTGAAGGCTCCGGCCACCCCACGCGGTCTTGATGATCAGGATCGGCTCCTGGAGGCGGCTCTCCATCGCCAGCCCAAAGGTGAACTCCGGGCCGATCTTGTCCGTTGGGGCGCCGAACCCGGCGGTCAGCCGGCCTTTGGACTCATTCAGGTCGGAGTAGGCATCCCCCAGGCACCCGACCGAGGAGATCCAGACCCGCTCGCAGACCCGCGGTTTTCCGTCCGGGGTGCGCATCCGCCCCAGGAGCGGGGCGGTTCGGGGGTCGTCGGCCAGGGAGTCGAAGGTCGATATCCTTGCATGCCCCTGCATGTTGGACTGCCCGGCAAGGATGAAGACCTTGAGCGGCCTGCCTGCGGCAACCGCCGTCAAGAGGGCCGGGAACAGGAGTCCGAGACTCACGAGAAGCACGCGGGAGAGGCTCGGGCGCAGGCGCGGCAACCGGACCTTCCGGGCGGGGTGACCGGGGAGTTTCATCGCTGGAGGGGGAGTCTGATGCCTCGACACGACTCTTGCACTAGAAATGAGCGCGGACGGGGACCGGGGCAGGCTCGGGTGTTGAATCGGGCAGCGCGGGGAACTACCCTCAAGCGGGTCGACTCCAGAGCCGACGCGCCATGACATCCATCTCCTCCATGCCCGCCCCCCCCTCACCCGCCCGACGCAGGTGCGGACGCCTCCTGGCCGCCCTCACCCTCGGGGTACTGGGCCTCCTCCGGATCCAGGCTGCGGACTCCGACCCAGCCCACGTCGCGGCCGACTCCGTTCGCCCCGTTCCCTGGCCGGGGGGCATTGTTCCCTACGATCTCTCCAAACTCGACGAGAGCCAGCAGAAGACCGTCCTCCAGGCGATGCAGCGATGGATGGAGACCGGCGCCAACGTCCGGTTCGTCCCCCGCTCCAATCAGGTTGAATATGTCCATTTCACCGGAAAGACCGACGCCGGCAACAACACCACGGGCGACGGCTTCCTGAAGGGCTCCCGGGTCGATGTGAACATCACGGCGTTCTGGTGGCGCCAGGGGGAGTGGATGCCAGCCCACGAGCTGGGGCATGTCCTGGGCTTCCATCACGAACACCAGCGATGGGACCGCGACCGCCACGTCACCATCCACTACGAGCACATCAAGCCCGGCCGGCAGCACGACTACGACTGGGTCCCAAAGACCAACTGGATCGTGAGCAGCACCGAGTACGACTACCGTTCGATCATGCATTACCGCACCTGCTGGGCCTCGAGCTGCGAGTCCGAATGCAAGGATGGCGACGGCAGCAGCCCGTGTGCGGTCATCGACCCCGTGGGGGCGGAGAACGACAAGATCATCGGCCAGTGGACCCGCAACGGCATCAGCCCGACGGATGGGGAGAAGCTTCGGCTGGTTTACGGAGTCGCCAAAAACCGCGATGGCAGGGAGGCGACCCCGCGGCCGTAGCAGAAAGCGCGCAACCCGGAGCTGCCCCTGCCCCATCCGACTCCCGCCTTCCGGGACTGGCTCTTCCCCCCCCCAGGCGGCCTGTGTCGGCCATTGCTCCCCACCCGTGGATGGGGGCTACCAGAAGCGGCTGCCGATCCAGTAGGCGAGGGAGGCCAGGACCGCCCCGCACGGAAGCGTGATCACCCGGGAGAGCAGCACCTTGGTGACCGGGGCCCAGGTCAACGCGGGGCGAGATCCGCACGCACGGCTCCCGCAAAGGCTGGCCACACCACCGAAGGGGATGATCGCGCCGTTGGAGCGGGCAACAAGGCAAACGGCGTCAAGGCTGAGCGCGGTCGCCGCCGGGGTCGCGAAGAATGGGCCCATTTTTTGCCGCGACGCGCCGCGGCCATCTCGCAATACTGTGGCATGCGTCGGCTCCAAGACCTTTCCCGTGGAACCCATGCCGGTGTCGTGACGGCCCTGGCTGCAGCCATGCTTTCCCTTGGGGCCGCCCCCCGGGACCCCGAGCGCACACCTCCCTCGGACTACCGGTTCACGGCCGACCACCGACTGGAGTTTCCCGTCGACTACCGGGAGTGGATCTTTCTGTCCGCGGGCCGCGGCATGACCTACGGGGCCTCGGCCAACCCAAACGGGTCCCCCCTCTTCGACAACGTCTTCGTCAACCCGCGAGCCTATCGTGAGTTCCTCAAGAACGGTCGCTGGCCCGATCGCACGGTGTTTGTCCTGGAGACCCGCAAGGCCGCGACCGAGGGGTCGATCAACAAGGGGGGTCAGTTTCAGAAGGAGGTCGTCGGCATCGAGGTGGAGATCAAGGATCGGCGCCTGCAGGAGACGGAGGGATGGGGCTTTTTCGAGTTCGACGGCGACCGCAAGCCCGCCCGGCAGGTTGCCAAGGGGGCGAGTTGCTACACCTGCCACGCGGCGCATGGAGCGGTGGAACAGACGTTCGTCCAATTCTACCCGACCCTGATCCCGGTAGCGATGAAGCACGCAACCTTCAAGCCACAGCCCTGACCAGAGCCAACGCTAGGAACTTTGAATGGAGCTTCACCGCCAGTTTGCCAATTCTCACCCAGCCCCGCAGGGAGGTCGCCAGGGGACGCGACCACGCTGCGGCGTGTCCCGGGTCGCGGAATGCTGCGGCCAAGGCTGAACCGTCCGAAAGACGAGCCCCCTGCGATCAACCGCCCGTATTGAGTCGACATGAAAAACCGAATCGCCTCTGCCCTCCTCGTTCTCTTGTGCCTGGTGCCGGCCGCCCGCTCCCGGGCCGAGGATGGAAAATACCACGACAAGGATGTGGTGTTGGATGAGGCCATGGTGCCTCCCTACGACCTCCCCCCGCTCCTCGTCTCCTCGGCAGGCAAACCGATCACCACCCCCGAGGAGTGGTTCCAGATCCGGCGTCCGGAGATCCTGTCGCTTTTCGCGAACCTCATCTACGGGATCGTTCCGGTCCCCGAGTCCCCGATTCAGACCACCTTCGAGGTGCTGAAAACAGACCGTGCCTTCATGCACGGGACGGCCACCCGTAAGGATGTCCGGATCAAGTTCACGAACGCCAGGGGCTCGGCCGACATGACCATTCTGGTGTTCACCCCGAACGGGGCCGCCCGCCCCGTCCCCGCGATCCTGCAACTCAGCTTCGCCAGCACCAAGGATGACGGCCACGACGCCCACCCCGAGAAACCCCGGTTTCTCCGGAACGGAATCCCCCTGGGGGAGATTCTCCAACGGGGCTTCGGCTACGTGGTCGTGTCGCAGGGAGCCCTGGTCCGGCACAACGAGGTGGAGTTTCAATCAGGCATCCACCCGCTGTTCTACCGCACCCACCAGAGCTTTCCCAAGGCGAACGAGTGGGGCTGCATCTCAGCGATCGCCTGGAGTGCCTCACGAGCCATGGATTACCTGGAGTCCGACCATGACATCGACGCCCGGCGGGTGGCCATTCTGGGGCATTCCAAGATGGGCAAGACGACCCTCTGGGCCGCAGCCCAGGACCAGCGCTTCGCCCTGGCCATCTCCGCACAGTCCGGATGTGCGGGGGCGGCACTCTGGAAGCGCAACTATGGCGAAAACATGGAGAAAATGGTGACCCGTTTCCCGTACTGGCTCTGTCGCAATGCCTGGAAGTTCGTGCGCAACGAGGAGGATCTTCCCGTCGACCAGCACATGCTCATCGCCTGCATCGCGCCCCGCCCGGTTTATGTCCACAGCGGTGTGGAGGACACCTGGGCCGATCCCCGCGGCGAGTACCTCGGCGCCTATCATGCCAGCGAGGTCTACCGCCTGCTGGGAAAGAAGGGGTTGACCTCGGAGACCTCGCCCCCCGTGGGAGAGGCCATCCTGCGATCGGACGTCGGCTACCACAATCGACCCGGTGGGCACTCCATCGAGATGTTCGACTGGCTGAAGTTCCTGGATTTCGCCGAATACCACCTTCTGAAGAGGTGACCCCGGTGCACCCTTGCCGCTCCAAGCCCGCCAACACGCCGCCTCCCTTTCGGCGGATGACTTGTCAGAACCCGAAATCATTCGCGTCGACCTCCAGGTCGCGGATCTCCATGGGCAGGTTGCTTTCTACAGCCGGATCCTTGGCCTTACCCGGGTCGGGCCCCAGAAGGCCGGTCCCGTCCCTCTGATGCGCCACCCCGATGGACCCGAGCTCGTGCTCCATCCGGGAGGTCACCGCCACGCGACCGAGCCTGCCTGGCAGGATCGTCCGGCGCTGAGGCAAAAGGTGTTCCTGGGGTTCATGACCCGGGAGATTGACCGTGCAGGGTCGGGCCTTCGGGCTGCGCATGTGAGAATCCTGCGCGAATCCGGGCATCACGAGTGGGGGGGGGACGGACCTGATCGTGGCGGACGCCGACGGGAACGCCATCCAGGTCTTTACCCTCGACACCGATCATGCCTTCGGGAGTGCGGTCGCGCGGCAACCATCACCGGCGAAGTGAATCCCGTGGGCGGTGGCTCGCAGGGAAGCCCGCCAGGACCAATCCCGCTTCTCGCCCCCCCCTGAGCCCGGTTCACGCATGCCGAGGGACCGGCTCCTCCGCCTTGAAGCCCCATGAACAAACGCCACAACGCATTTGGAACACCCGCTGGCGCCGTAGGCGAGGAGGAGCTGTCAACCAACTCAGAGGGCCAGCAGCCTGTTCCACGCTGGAAAGCCTCGTGATTTCTGAAACCATACCCGCATGAGCGAAGGTGAATTTACGCCGGAGGCGGCTGTACTCTGGGGAGGCATTCCGAGGGATGCGCGGGAGCGGATCCTGAGTCATGTGTTTTGCGTGAAATGTCGAGGGTCGGTGTCGATCACCCGACTCGCTGGCCAGGAGCGGAATGGGGATCTCATCCTGAGAGGGGTGTGCAGCAAATGCGGAACCGAGGTAGTGCGCGTCGTGGAAACCTCCGAGCGGGACCACTCGGGGAATTGAGCATCGGCTCCTCGTCAAGGCCGCTTCCAGCTGGTAGCAGCCCCCGTCCAGCGGGCTGCGAGTTACCTTCGGCGCCCGGAAGCGGGCCCGATCACGCAGTGCGCCGAAATCGAAGGGGCAAGAAGATCGACATGCCTGCGGCTTGAAATCTGCAGTCTCCCCTGAAAGGGTATGTCGCATCATGAGTCGCCCGTACTCGATCCGCATCTTCCTGCCGACAGGCGAACCCGATGGTCTCCGTACCATCGAGAAATCAAACTGGAGCGGCGCAGGAATCGTCCTCCCGAGAGCATTGATCACCGAGGCCCGCTCTCGGCCCGAACTGGATCGCACCGGGGTGTATGTCCTGCTGGGACCGCCGGAAGACTCAGCGTTACCGCGTGTCTATGTGGGTGAGGGTGATCCGATCCGGCCGAGACTAGATCAGCACGCCTGTAGGAAGGACTTTTGGACGGTATGCGTGGCGTTCACCAGCAAGGATAGCCATCTGAACAAGGCCCACGTGCAATTCCTCGAGTCCCGGTTGATCTCGCTGGCAACGAGTGCCAAACGCTGCGTCCTGGAGAATGGGAACATTCCGGCTCTGCCAACCCTGTCAGAGGCAGATTCGGCGGACGCGGAGGGCTTCCTAACAGCCCGTCGAAGAATGG
>DMJJ01000609.1 GCA_003452185.1 Verrucomicrobiales bacterium
GCTCCCGGTCCCGGCTCCCCTCGTGTGGGGGTTGGGGTGGGTTTGGGCAGGGGGGGTGCTGCTTTCGGGCCTGGCTGCCGCGATGCGGAGGGTGACGCTCGAGGAGACGGCCCGGTGGGTGGATGAGCGCCTGGAGCTCCAGGAGAGGCTTGCCACGGCCATGGAGCTTCGCGATGCCCCGGCAGCAGCCGAGTGGCCCAGGCTGGTGCTTGAAGATGCCGCCCGCCACGCCACAGGCCTCGATCCGGTCCGGCTCGTGCCGAGCCTTTTCCCCCGTCCGGCCCTTCTCGGGACGGGAGCCCTCCTGCTGGCCGGGCTTCTCGCCCTGCTCCCGGCCTATCGCACCCCGGCCCAACGACAGCGCCAGGAGGAGGCGACCTCTGTGGCGGAGGCGGGTCGCGGGCTTGCCGCCCTGACCCGGGAACAGCTCACCGAGCGAAAGCCGGCCCTGGAGCCGACCGAAAAGACCCTCAACGAGGTGGCTGAGTTTGGCGACAAGCTGGCGCGCCTCTCCACCACCCGGAATGAGGCCCTGCGGGACTTGGCCAACCTGACCCAGAAGGTGCAGGACCGTTTCGAGCAGATGGGGGAGAAGCCGGGCCTCAGGACGCTGGAGAAGGCGGCTCGCGAGCCCTCCGGGGGATCGGGTTCCGCGGGGCTTGAGCAACGGGTCGCCGCCCTGAAGCAGGCCCTCGGCGGGGCTGCCGACAACCGGGAGGCGGTCGACCGGCTGAAGCGGGAGCTCGAGAAGCTGAAGGCCTCGGCCGAGAAGCTCCACTCTGCCGATCCCGCCGAATCGCGCGCCGCCCGGGAGCAGCTCGCCGAGTCGATGCAGGGGCTTGCCCAGTCGGCCCGTGCGGCGGGGGTCCCGCTGGCCTCGCTCGAGGAGGCCGTCACCGCCCTCCAGCAGGCCGACACCGGTTACTTTCTCCGGGAGCTCAACTCGACCTTGCAGGATCTCGACAAGCTGCAGCAGCTCGGGCAGAGCCTCCAGCAGCTCCGGGAGGAGATGGCCCGGTCCGCCAGCGACCTCCCCTCCCAGCTGAAGATGGGGCAGGCGGCGGCGGCCCAGGCCAGCCTCGAGTCGATGATCCGCACGCTCCGCTCCGGGTCGGCCTCCGCCCAGGATCTCGATCGCATCACCCGTGAGGTCCAGGGGGGAATCGATCCGGCCCGGGACTACGGCGACGTGGCCGGTCACCTGAGGAAGGCGGCGGGGCGCCTCGCGGAGCCGGGCCGTGCTCCCTCCGCGGCCGATCGCGAGGCCGCCTCGCAGCATCTGGCCGACGCCGCCAGTGAGCTCGCCGATCTTCAGCGCCAGATGGCGGATGCCCAGCAGCTCGCCAGCACCCTCGAGACCCTGCAACGGGCCCAGATCGCCATCGGCAACCACCAGCGGTTTGGCGAGTGCAAGGCGTGCCGGCGTCCGGGGTTCAGCCGTGGGGGCAAGCCGGGCAAGGGGGTCGGTACCTGGGCCGAGGAGGAGGGGTGGACCCAGATCCCCGAGGAGACCAAGGGATGGGACAACTCGGGAATCCGCCAGCCGGAGCTCGACCCGCGAAGCCTGGCGGATCGCGGGGAAGGGGAGCACAACCCGGCCATGACCCCGACCAAGGTTCGCGGCCAGATGTCCCCCGGCGGCTCCATGCAAAGCATCACCCTCAAGGGGGTCCACGTCAGGGGGGAGAGCCACATCCGCCTGGAGGAGGCGACCGCCGCCGCGCAGGCCGACGCCCAGGCCGCACTCAACCAGGACCGGGTGCCGCGCGCCTATCAGCAGGCGGTGCGGAATTACTTCGACGACTTCAGCCAACCGCCGAAAGGATCCAAGCCTTGAGCAGCACCGAAGAACAGATCGCCGGGTTTCGCGCCGCGTGGAACCGGCTGCAGAGCGAAATCGGCAAGGTCATCGTCGGCCACCGGGAGATTGTCGACGGCACCCTGACGGCCATCCTTGCCGGCGGGCACGTCCTGTTGGAAGGGGTTCCCGGCCTCGGGAAAACGCTCCTCGTCAGAACCCTCTCCGAGGTGCTCGATCTCTCCTTCAGCCGCATCCAGTTCACCCCCGACCTGATGCCCGCGGACATCCTTGGCACGAACCTGGTCGTGGAGGCCCCTTCGGGCGGACGCGAGTTCCGGTTCCAGAAGGGACCGATCTTCGCCCACCTCATCCTGGCGGACGAGGTGAACCGGGCGACCCCCAAGACCCAGTCCGCCATGCTCGAGGCGATGCAGGAGCGGAGCGTCACGGCCGGGGGCGAGGTGCGGCGTCTCGCGGAGCCGTTCTTCGTCCTCGCCACCCAGAACCCCATCGATCAGGAGGGGACCTACCCTCTCCCCGAGGCGCAGCTCGACCGCTTCTTCTTCAAGCTCCTGGTCGGGTCTCCCTCGGCCGCCGAGCTGCACGAGGTGCTGAACCGGACCACGGGTGGAGAGAAGGCGACCGTGGGGAAGGTTCTCACGGCGGGGGAGCTCATCCCCCTCCAGCAGCTGGTCCGCCAGGTCCCGGTGGCGACGCACGTCCAGGACTACGCCGTGCGCCTCACGCTCGCCACGCACCCCGGCGGGGCGGGGGCCTCCCCCGTCGCCACGCAGTACCTCCGGTTCGGGAGCAGCCCCCGAGGGGCCCAATGCCTGGTGCTCGCGGCCAAGGTGCGCGCCCTCGCCCAGGGACGCTTCAACGCGGGCTTCGACGACATCGCGTCAGCTGCCCCCGCCGCGCTCCGCCACCGCCTGATCCTGAATTTCGAGGCGGAGGCCGAGGGGATCACCACGGACCATGTCCTGGCGAAGATTCTCGAGTCGGTGCCGCGGAACAGCGACCCCGTGCGGGCATGAGCCCACTCCTCGACCCGGCCCTGCTGCGGACCCTGGAGCAGTTCCAGCTCCTGGCCGCCCGCAGGTCGAAGAGCGGCTCCAAGGGGGAGCGCCGAAGCCGGGCACGCGGCCTCTCGGTGGAGTTTGCCGACCACCGCAACTACGTCGCCGGGGATGACCTCCGGTACCTCGACTGGAACCTGTTCGGACGCCTCGACCGCCTTTTCCTGAAGCTCTACGAGGAGGAACGGGAGCTCCCTGTGCGCATCTTCCTGGATGCAAGCGAATCGATGACGTTCGGCGAACCCCGCAAGTTCGACTTCGCCCGCCAGGTGGCCGCCGCCATCGGGTACGTTTCCCTCTGCGGCTTCGATCGGGTGTCGGTGGTCCCCTTCCCGGAATCGACCGCCGGCTCCGCAACCCAGGCCCGGCTCCGGTCGGTGCGGGGACGGAACTCGGGCCTCGGGTTCCTCTCCTCCCTGCAGGGGCTAGAGCCGGGCGGTGCCGCGCGGCTGAACGACTCGCTGCGACGCGGGGCCCTCGAAACACGCCAGCCGGGGGTGGCCGTTGTGCTGAGCGACTTCCTCGACCCGGAGGGATACGAGCCGGGGCTGGCGGCACTGGTCGGCCGCGGGTTCCAGGTCCACGCCATCCAGGTGCTCTCCTCCGAGGAGCTCGCCCCCACGGCCCACGGCGACCTCCGGTGGGTCGACTCCGAGACCGGGGGGGTGCAGGAGGTCACGTTCGGGAAATTCAGGCTCAAGGCCTACCAGAAAACGGTGCAGGGCTACATCCACCAGCTCCAGGCATACTGCCAGTCGCGCGGCATCCCGTTCCTGAGCGTCAGCTCCGCCGCCCCGCTCCAGCAACTCCTGCTCCGGCAGCTGCGGGAGACCGGCCTCTGGGACTGAACCCTCACCCCCGTGAGCTTCTTCACCCCCATCGCGTTTCTCTTCGCCCTCGCCCTCCCGGTCGTGGTGGCGATGTACCTTCTCAAGCGACGCCGGATCACGCGCCTCACCTCGAGCACGCTCCTCTGGCGACGGTTCCTGGCCGAGAGCCAGGCGAACGCCCCGTTCCAGCGGCTCCGGGCTCATTGGCTGATGCTCCTGCAGCTTCTCCTGCTCGCCCTGGTGGTCCTCGCCCTCGCCCGGCCCTATTTCAAGGGTTCGGCGCGGCAGTCCCGCCTCCGGGTGGTCGTGCTCGATGGGTCGGCCTCGATGCAAAGCACCGACGTCGCCCCCTCGCGTTTTGAGGCCGCCCGCGCCGAGGCCGCCGGATGGATCGAGGGCCTCCGGGGGGAGGAGCGGATGATGATTCTCCTGGCCGGGGCCTCGACCGAGGTTCGGCAATCCCCCACCACCGACAAGGGGGCGCTCCATCGGGCCCTCGACGCCTGCCGCCCCTCGGACTCCTCCACCCGCCTGGTCGAGGCCCTCCAGACGGCCGCAGCCTTCACCTACGAGAAACGGGGCGAGGAGGAAGTCACCACCGGCGAGATCCATCTTTTCAGCGACGGGGCCTCGACCGACCTCGGGGCCCTCGCCTCGAAGAACCTCCCGCTGGTGTATCATCGCGTGGGACGACGTGCCCACAACCTGGGGATCATCTCCCTCGACCTCCGGGCCAACCCGGAGAACGCCGCCGAGCGGGCGGTGTTCGTCGGTGTCTCCAACCCCTCCCCCGAGGCGTGGAACACCCAGGTGGAGCTTCGTTTCAACGGGCAGCTCCTCGAGGTGAAGCCGATCCAGGTCCCCGCTACCAACACCGCGGCGGTCACCTTCCTGGCCCGGCAGGAGACCGATGGTCTCTTCACCGCAACCCTGGCCGGCACCGACGACCTCGCCGTGGACGACCAGGCCAGCCTCTACAGCCCCCTTCCCCGCCCGGTGAACGTCCTCCTGGTCACCCGCGGCAACCGGTTCCTGGAGCGGGCGCTCGCGGGGCTTCCCGGCGTCCGCCTCCGCCTGGCCGGCCCTGGACCGCTCCCGGAGGGCTCCCACGACCTGGTGATCCTGGACGACGTGGCCCCACCGGTCTGGCCAACCGGGAACCTCCTCGCCATACGGGTGGCGGGGACAAACTGGTTCGAGGGGCTCCAGGCCGAGGAGAACCCATCGATTGTGGACTGGAACCAGACCCATCCGGTGCTTCGACACGTGAGCTTCGACACCGTGGACGTGGCCGAGGCCCTCCTGCCGAAGAGCGCCACCTGGGGGGTTCCCCTGATCCAGTCCCAGCTCCACCCCCTCGCCGTCGCAGGGGAGCGGGACCACCGGCGGGTGCTCTGGCTCGGGTTCGACCCCCTCAAGAGCAGCTGGCCACTCCGGATCTCCTTTCCGATCTTCATTGCCAACGCCGTCGAGTGGCTCGGCCCGGGCGCCAGCGGGTCGCACGGCCTCGGCCTGCACCCAGGCGAGGTCCTTCACCACGCCTTCTCCGCCCCCGTCCCCTCGGCCGTGGTCATCCACCCGGATGGCCGACGCGAGGAGCTTGCGACCTCCCCCGGGGGACGCGAGGTGGTCTTCGGGGGGACCTCCACCCGGGGGGTGTACCGGCTCGAGGGGGGGACAAACCAGCTCACCTTCTGCGTGAACCTGCTCGACGCCGCCGAGAGCAACACCACCCCGCTTGAGGAACTGCCGCTCGGCCGGTATGCCGCCACCGCCGCCAGCTCGGTGACGACTGCAGGCCGGGAGCTCTGGCGCTGGGGGGCCGCCGCCGCCCTGGTCCTGCTCCTGTTGGAATGGTGGTACTTTCACACGAGAACCGCATGATTCCCTCCCGCGCCCCCTCCGCCCCCCGAGCCCTTCGGTCGATTGGATCCCGTCAAGGCCTGCTCCACCTCCTGCTTCTCGGGGGACTCACCCTCTCGGCCTGCGCCCCAAGGGATCGCGAGCAGGTGGTGGTCTACGCCTCGCAGGACGAGGTCTACGCGGAGCCGATTCTTCAGGAGTTCACCCGGGACTCCCGCGTGCTGGTGAAGGGGCTCTATGACGGGGAGGCGGTGAAGACGGTCGGCATTGCCAACCGGCTGCTCAGCGAGCAGCGGCATCCGCAGGCCGACCTGTTCTGGAACAACGAGGAGCTCCGGACGCGTCAACTCGCCGCCCAAGGGGTGTTCGAGCCGGGGGAGGGATGGATCCGGATCGGCCACCGGACGCGTCAGCTCGTGATCCACACGGGGCTGGTCGCCCGGGCGGAGGCTCCCTCCTCACTCCTTGAGCTGACGAACGCCCGGTGGCGGGGGAAGGTGGCGATCGCCTTTCCGGGCTTTGGCTCCACCGCAACCCACCTCCTGGTGCTCCGCGAACGCTGGGGGGAATCGGCCTGGACCGCGTGGTGCCAGGCCCTCCAGGCGAATCATCCGCTAATCGTCGAGGGAAACTCCGTCGTCGTGAAAATGGTGTCGCGCGGGACGGCCTGGGTGGGAGTGACCGACTCGGACGATATCGCGGCCGGGATCCGGGAGCGACTCCCGATCGGGGGGATCCCCCCGGGGCCGGAAATGATACCGCTCCCCAACACCGTTGCCGTGATCCGCGGGGCCCCGAACCCGGGCCCGGCACGGAGGCTTCGGGCTTACCTCGCGGGGCCCAAAACGCTCCAGCGCCTGGCCGACGCCGGCGCCATCCTCTCACCCGATCCGGGACCCGAGGTGCTCGGCGAGGCCCAATGGGGACATCTTCTCGAGGAGCTCCCCCGCTCCACGCAGGCGCTCGAGGGGATCTTCCTGCGCGAGGGCCGCTGACTCCCCGCAGGCCGGACAGTCCCTCAGTTCCTGAGCCGGAAGAAGCGATACGGCCCGGAATTCGTAACCGTATAGGGGGCCGCCACCACCGGTCCCGGCACATCCACCCAGACCGGGGGCTTCGACTCCAAGCCCGACTGCTGCAGGATGAATCCGGTCCCGGTCCAGCTCAGGATGCTCTTCTCGGCGGTGGATGGCGTGAGGGTCAGCTTGGGCGGGCCCGTGACCGTCAGATGGGCCACAACGCTCGTGACCGATCCGCTGGTGTTCGAGACCACCACCTTGTAATCCCCGGCATTCCCCGCCGCGGCGGCCGGGATGGAATAGCCCGGCGCAGTGGCACCGGCGATCGCCCCGGAATTAAAGTACCAGAGGTAGCCCGTGGCCCCCGTGGCCGACACCGCAAAGCTGGCGGGCTGGCCCGTCACCACGGTCGTGGAGGCCGGCTGCTGGGTGATGACCGGAGGCGTCCCGCCGTTCACCGTGAGGACCGCGACCTGGCTCGTCACCACGCCCACCATGTTCGAGACCGTCACCTGGTAGTTGCCGGCGTTCCCCGGGGTGACCGCCGGGATCGTGTAGGTGAAGCTCGAGGCGCCCGGAATTCGGGCCCCGTTGAAAAACCAGGCGTACACAAGCGGGTCCGTGCCGCTCGCGGTCGCCGCGAACGTGGCCGGCTTGCCGGCATCGACCGCAATCGAGGCGGGTTGGTCCATGATGATCGGGGCCAGCAGCACCTCCTGCGGGCCGGGGCTGTAGTTGAGGGCGGTCCCAAACACGGCATCCGGGCTCCCCGCGTTGAAGTTGTGCAGTTCCACCGCCAGGACGTTGTCCCCCTTCACCAGGCCCGAGATCGTCGACCCCGACACGGTGAAAAGAACCGGGCAGGTGGTGATCGCATCCCCACCGCAGGCGTTCTTGTCGTTGGCACCATTCGCCAGCGTCGTGTTGGTGATCACCTGCGGCGCCGAGGGCATCCGAACCCGCTGGATCTCGACCCCGTTGAGATAAAAGACCGCGCCGTCATCCAGGTAGTTGGAGAAGGAGAGGGTCACACCGGCCGTGCTGTTGGTGAACGTGAAATGGGTCCGGAAATAATAGGTGATCGGGATCTTGCCAATCCCACCGTTGTAGGGGGGAAGCCCCGTCCCCTTGGGCGCCACGTTCGGGTTGTCTTCAGCATAGAGCAGCCCGGGACCCTGCCCCATCCAGTGCGAGTCATCGTACCCCGATGCGGTCCACGCAACCCCATCGAGGTTGTTCGTTTGGTAACGCCAGACCTGACTGAAGGGGAAGATCCCAATCGAGGTGTTGGTCACCACCGAGCAGGAGGCGGCGGTGTACTCCACACCGTCGGCGACGGCGTGGATTATGAAGTAGTTGGTCGTTCCCGGAACAAGCCCGCCGAGGGTCATCTGATGCGAGGTGTCGAGATTCGAATCCAGAGGCGTGGTCGAGCCGTAGGCGGTGCTCGGTCCATACTCGATCAATGAGGTGGCCGGAGTCTCCGTCACCCACGTGACCGTGGCTGATGCCCCGGCGGAATCGACATGGATGTTGCTGATGAAGGTCGACAACGGCTTGGCATGGATCCCGAGATGGCTGCCAATGTAACGCTCCCGTCCATAGGCGGCCACGTAACTGGAACTGTTCAACTCGGCCGGGTTCCCCTGGCAATCCTCCGCCACCATGGTCGTCGATCCACCCCCGTCCATGTTGACCGCATCCCAGGCCCCGAACCGCAGGAGCCACTCCGCCGTCTGCGAATCCAGGGAGCCGTCGCTGTAGGGGGACTGCCGTCCATCGATCGTCATCAGGAGGAGATACCGGCGATCCTGTGTCACCCCGTACGCCGTTCGAGGCTGCAGCCCGGGGATGAGCGAGGTCCGGTCGTTCGCCACGCTCTGACCCCCGATGAGCAACGGATACCGGCCGGAGACCGCCGTGTAGATGCCGGTGACGTTCGTCGGGGGGAAGTTCGTCGGGATGAATGTGACCTGGTTGTTCGTGGTGAACAGGAAGGCAGCGGAATCGGTGAGGGTCTCTTGCGACGAAACCACAAACCCGCGGGAGATGTGGAGGCCGGTCACCTTGAGGGCCCCGCCCGCCCCAACGGCATCCACGGGGCTGTAGAAATTCGCGTTCACCGCCACCTGCGCCTTGTTCTCCGCCAGGAACGAACTGACCGTCTGGGCGGAGGTCTCGGCCGACCCCGCCACATAGTTCGTCCGGGGGGGGGTCGTCTGAAGCTCAATATCGGGATCGGTCAGGTCGATCCGGAGGACGTTCACCGCCTGGTTGTTGGCATCCCCGTTTCCCGGGGTCATGTGCGCCACCGCGTGCTCCACCCCCTTGAAGAGAGGAACCCAGGGACCAATGGTCATGTCGGCCCGAACCGAAAGCACCATCAGCAACAATGCCAGCGAGGAACCGATCCCGACCCGCGAGAGGGCCGGGAAAACCGGATACGAATTGGTACGCATACTCAGAGAAACTCAGACTAATCTACATCAAAAACGTTCCGGCGCAGCATCAATCTCCACTGAACTTATAGTCATATCCCGGGATGGGATCCCGCGTATAGGCGGCATTGATGCCGTCGTAGTGGATGGGGGTAAGCCGCACATGCCCGTCGACAAACCCCACGACGCTTTCCGCCCCGTCGTAGAACGGGGTGTTTTCCACCCCCGTGCGGCTCCGGTGCCAGGAGAGGGGGGCGTGGGCGGTCCACTCCATGACGGAGAGGGTGCGGGCAGGCTCCTTGATCGAGTCGAGGGATCGGCCGGCGATGCTCGGGACCCCCGGCAGCAGCACCCCGTTGTAGACGTAGCTGGTGAAATCGAACTTCGGGCTCCGGCAGAACGGCTCGGCCCCGGCGCCCGTTGCGAAATAACCCCGGTCGCTCGGGCAGGCAAACACCTTGTCCGCAGGGGAGGAGGAGCCGGTGAGTCCGAGCGAACCCTTGATCTCCTCCTTGTACCACCACCATCCCCCGGGTGCCTGACTCTCCTTCAGGAGGGGAAAGGTCTGGTTGTGATCCGCGACATACAACAGGAGCGCGCCGTTGATCTTGCGCAGATTCTCCTCGCACTGAACCCGGCGCGCCTCCGAACGGGAGTGGGTGATGGAGCTGACCGCCACGGCCAGCAGCAGGCCAGCGACGCCAAGCGACAGGAGAAGGTCGGCCTGCCCGAAGCCGCTCCGGCTTACGCAGAAGCTCCGCGGTTCCCAACGAATCGCCTTGCCCCTCATCGCCCCCCCTTGCCCGGACCCCCGGGGAGCTCCCCGAGGTTGGCCGCCGTGATCACCTGGTAATACTGGTCAAACAAGGCTCGGCCCTGGAGGCCCTCCCCGGACTTGCCGGGAGGCGAGCTCCGGTCGACCACCGCAGCCGTCAGCAGCCCCCGCGTGAAAAGGTCCCTCAGATCAAGCGACCGCACCACGGCCTGGGAACAGAGGGCGATGACCTTGACCGCGCCAGGCTCGAACTTCCCCGGCGGCGGCCCTCCGGTGCCGGGAGGCCCCAGCAACGACACCACCACATCCCCCTCGGTCGCCTTCTTCACAATCTGGTAAAAATCCCCCGCCGGCACCGTCGGCACCCGGAGTGGGTCGACCTTCATGCTGTTGGTCGCCCGGATCCCGGACCCGCCGGCCTTCAACGCCCGGAAGAGCGAGGCCACCTGTGCCTCGGTGGCCGGCGAGCGGATCACCGATGTGTCACGCTGGATCAACACCACCTGCCCCTTGCCGGCGGCAAGTCTCATGGCCTCCTCCCCCAACGCCTGCCCAATCGCCTGATGCACCCGGGAGTCGAAGGGAGGGGTGGGGCGGGAGGAGAAAAACAGCCAGAGGCCCGAGGCGGCAATCAGCACGCACCCGGCAATTGTCTTGATCCTCTTTCCACCCATGGACAAAACCCCGCCCGTCCAGGCAGGGTATCAAGCTCTCAGTAAATGCCCTGAGGCTTTGAGAAGACCACGTTCGTGTTGCCGCCCGTGAGGTTGGAGCTGAGATGCTCGCGAAGGCCGAGCGTCGTCGTCAGGTGAACACTCCCATCCGCCGTCAGAAGGTTCCCCTTGCCGCGGTGCATCGAGTCCTCCCAGGCAGCATCGATCGAGTCGCCAAGAAACTTGTTCCAGTAAGGATCCGTGCCCCCGCCTCCGCCAAAGACGTTCCGATCCCCGGCAACAATCGTCTGAGGCTGTGACTCACGCGATTGGGTCCCGACGAAATAGCTGACGCTATCGAAAGTGACGTTCCCCCAGGAGGTCGCTGCCCGCTTGTCGCGTTCCGAGGGGCAGAGAAGGATCTGCACCGCGCTGATCTGGTTCGACGCATACCGGAAATGGTCCATCCAGTCGGCCGTGTCCTTCGTCCCTCCATCCGCCATGTTCAGGTTCCAAGGAAAGTTCTCCGCATTGTCGCTTGCCCACATCCGAAGCCCCACCCCGACCTGCTTCAGCCGGTTCATGCAATCGACCGTGTGGGCTTTCGCCTTGCCGCTGGCCAAGGAGGGAATTAACAGGCCTGCGAGAATCGCGATGATCGCGATGACAACGAGAAGTTCAATCAGCGTAAAGGCCGCGCGATCCGCCGATTTGGTAGGCTTCATAAGTGATGACCCAATCTAATGGGAGACCATTGATTGTCAATCGAGTGTGAACCAAGGACCAGCGCCGGCCCCCGGGGGGAAGGCCTCCTCCCTCGTCGACAACAGGGTAACCCATTGCATGACAAGGCTCGGCCGGAGAGGGGCACCGATGTCGTCAGAAATTTATTATCTCAGCGGCGGAGGCTTCCCGCCGTGGTCCTCGGGATCTGGGGGGATCTGGATTAGGCGGAGCGACGCGGCATCGAATGAGGCGGTGCCGGCGGAGGCACGGAGCTCGCACAGCACCTCGATCTCGGTGGGAGCTCCCTGGATCACAAAAGGAGGCGTGGCAACCGAGCGCCAGGGGGTTTCTGCGAGCAGCACCGGGGAGATGGCGGAAGGGTTTTCCGCCAGGCGGAGACAGGCGCCCTGTCGCTTGCCGAACGGAAGGGGCTGCACCCCGGTGGTGCGCACGCGACCCTCGAACCGATAGCGGCCCGGCTCCAGCAGCAGGGTGGAGCGCCACGAGGCGGCTGTGCGGGGGCCGGCCGTGATCTGGAGCACCCCCACTCCGTCGGGACTCCTCTCGCGGGTCATCGAGCCGCCAGCAGGTGGGTCGACCGGAGCCCACCCCGCCACCGATGCCACCCCATTGGTGAACATCAGCGCCCGAAGGTCCGGGATCGCGAGCTGTTGGTCGAGGTACGCGCGGCGCAGGCAGATCCGCTCCAGCAGCGATTTTCCTTCCGCCTCCAGGGTGGCACCCGCCTCGGGGGAGAGCTCCTTCCGCAGCGGGTCGAGCCAGCCGGTGACCTCCGCGGTCAGCCGGGCGACGTCAAACACGTTGGTCACCAGCTCCCCGACCCGCGCCCGATACCGGGACCGCACCTCCGGGAGCTCCATCATCGACCGGGCAACCACCCCGGCCATCTCCGGGCGCCACCGCGCCTCCGGGTTTCCCAGCAGCTGATCCATCCCCGTCGGAAGGAACACAAATCGGTGGCTCCCAGGATCGAGGTACAGGCGAAAATTATTCTTGGCCAGACAGTACCCGTCACGGTGCCCCGCAATCACCTCAATCGCGGCGAAGGAGAGGAACCGATCGACATCCAGCACCTTCTGGAGCTGAGTCCCCCGGACCCGGAGGTTCGGCTCCCGAACCGCCTCCGCCAGGGTGCGAAGCTCCAGGTCTTCCCCCCCTTTCGGGCCAAAACGCCGGGCCAACGGCTCATCCACGTCGTGCCCCGTGCCCGGCTCGTAGATCACCCCTCCGGCCTGGGTAAAACTCCGTTCGAGGAACTCCTCCGCAAACCCCTCCTTGAGGACGAAGAGCCCCAGATCCCGCCCGTTGAACCGCACCCACGCGTGTCCCACGAGGGGGCTCGGAACCCCAGCGCTCCGGAAAAGCGCCGCCCCCAGCGCCTCGTTGAGATAGCCAGGATCCTCTACCGAGTTGTTCAGGTGGACTTTGCGCAGCCCATGAAAGAGGACCGAGGCCCCGGCCTCCCCGGAGGAAGGCCCAAAGTCGAGGGTGAACGACGGCTTGTCATCAATGCCCCGGAGGCTGCCACGGGTCCCCTTCAGGTGCACTTGGACCGGCAGCGCCACGCCACTCCCCTCCCGCAACATCCCTCGAACATTCTGCCGTCGATTGGCCCTCAGCTTTTCCACCCCCTCGGACGGGAGTGTCAGCTCGAGCCGAAGCACCCTGCCCGGCACGAACGGGGGGGCCGCCGCGGGAGACCCACCCCCCTCACTCCCCGCCCCCCACCCCATGCCGCCGGCCGCGCACAGGAGGAGCGCAGCCAGGCAGATCCACTGGACGGGTCGAACCACGCC
>DMJJ01000493.1 GCA_003452185.1 Verrucomicrobiales bacterium
CTTAATTTCGGGGTCCATTTCTCAACGACATGTTGGCTGTGATTTGTGAGTCGCTGTCCATGACCAACTGCTTGGTAGACCAAAACCTCACGTATTCAGCGACGATCCAGTGCAATGGGGCCGCCGCGCTTGGCGACTCGATAGTTTCTGAAAACACTACCCTTACCTACGGGGCTGTATACTTGGGCCAGAGCGCCACCCCATCCCGCATTGAGCGAACAAAGTTCGTCGCGAACATTTCCGAGAGCGAAGGCAGTAGCCCCTCCGCACTCATCAACCTCGGCACGCTTGAGATGAGCGGCTGCCTGTTCACTGAGCAGTGGTCCACCAGCCATGCCGCTTTCGCCAATCACGGGACCGCGACGGTCTCAGATACGACGTTCTCAGGTAACACGGTGAGCGAACGATATGACCCTCGCACTGCAGGCATCGAGAACTACGGCACCATGATCCTCCGATCTGTGACCGTGGTAAGCAACACGGTGGAGGCGATCTCGCCGGACAGAGGCTACGGCGGCGGCGGCGGCATCCGTAACTACGGCACCCTCACGATGGCCAATTGCTTGGTCTCCGGCAACCGAGCCTACGCTACCGGCACCCCATTCATCTTCCCCGGCCAAGACATCCTCGGCTCGGTGATCTCGGATGGCCACAACCTGATCCTGAACACGAACGACTGCGTCATCACGGGGGACACGACGGGGAACGTCTACGGCAAGGATCCCCTGCTCGGCCCGCTCCAGGACAACGGCGGGCCCACCCCCACGCATGCCCTCCTGCCCGGTAGTCCGGCAATTGCTGCTGGTTCACCCTCCATGATTGGCACCTCCGACCAGCGCGGGCTCCCACGGTATCAGGGCCCTGGTTCTCGACCAGACATCGGAGCCTATCAGACCCTGTCCAGACCTACCCCCGTCATCTTCCCGCTCGCCTCGGACGATCCCGCCCTGTTCCTGGCCCTCCTGGTCGGGGAGCCGACCACCCCCTACAAGCTGCAGCAGGCGGGGGAGATCACCAATCCCACCTGGACCGAGGTGACGGACCTGACGACCGACCGAGGCGGGTTCGCACGGTTCGCGACGCCTCGCACGAGCAGCGAAACCAAAACGTTCCTCCGAGTGACGAAGCCATGAACCCTTTCGTGAGCCAAGAACGGCAGAGTGCGGGGAACGCTCCACGGTCCGGCCCAGAGACTGCGCATCCACATCGGCGTACGGTAGCCCTGGTAGCTCTCCTTTTGAACCTGGGCGTCGGCCTCGTCGCGGCCGGCCCGATCCAGACCCTCATCGACGGCGCGAAGCCAGGCGATACGGTGCTGGTCGGGGCCGGGGTATTTGTCGACGTGCTGACCATCGACAAGGACCTGACCCTGCGCGGGGCGGGGATGGGTAAGACCGTCATCGACGCCGACCGGGACCTCAACGTCTTGCTGGTCGCCAAGGGTAGCACCGCGACGATTGAGGGAATCACATTCAAGGCGAGTGATCCATTCTACCCGAGCTGGATCGGCCATCAAACCTGGGTCCCAGAGGGAATCATCTACGCTGACGGCGCGCTGCGAATGACTGACTGTGAACTCGACGGAACACGCCACTCCGATGGCTATGGCGGGATCCTAAGCATGGGGCCAGTCGAATTGGTAGGGTGCTGGATACACAACAACTTTGGAATTTCTCTGCAGTCCCCGTCGTTAGTCGTGTCGAACTGTATTCTGGAGGGAAACCACGGCGAGCTGGCTGCGTCCGCAATTCACTGCCTTGGCCCGGCATTGATCACTGGATGCACCATCGCCCACAATGCGTCGCCGTCGTACGGTGCTATCTACATTGAGCACAGAACCGCCGCGACCATTGAGAGGTGTAAGATCGTGGGCAACATTTGCGGAACCGGAATCACCCCAGGTGTCATCAACAATGGGGTTTTGGAAATGAGCGGCTGCCTCGTCTCCGAACAGTGGGACATCAGCCACGCCGCCTTAGCCAACTATGGAATCGCGACAGTCTCCGACACCACGTTCTCCAAGAACACCGTCATCGAACGATACGACCCTCGCACGGCTGGCATTGAGAACTACGGGATGATGATCCTCCGATCTGTGACCGTGGTGAGCAACATTGTGGAGGCGATATCGCCGGACAGAGGTTGGGGGGGAGGCGGGGGTATCCGTAACTACGGCACCCTCACAATGGCCGACTGCTTGGTGGCTGGAAACCGCGCCTACTACGACTACGGTTTGTTTTTGTTCCCCGGCCAGGACATCCTGGGGGAGGTGATCTCCGAGGGCCACAACCTGATCCTGAACACGAACGACTGCGTGATCACGGGGGACGTCACGGGGAACATCTACGCCAGGGATCCCTTGCTCGGTCCGCTCCAGGACAACGGCGGGCCCACCCCCACCCACGCCCTGCTGCCCGGCAGTCCGGCAATTGCTGCTGGTTCACCCTCCATGATTGGCACCTCCGACCAGCGCGGGCTTCCCCGTTATCAGGGTCCTGGCTCCCGGCCAGACATCGGAGCCTATCAGACCCTGTTCAGACCCACCCCCGTCATCTTCCCGCTCGCCTCGGGTCAATCTGGGATGATTGCGGGCATCCTCGTGGGGTTGCCAGCGACGGGCTACCAGCTCCAGCAGGCGGCCGCCGTGGACGGCTCCTCGTGGGACCCTGCGCTGAGCCTGACGACCGACGCTGGTGGGCTCGCCCGCTTCAGCCTGCCAGCCTCGGGCACGAATAGCTTCCTCCGTGCGACTGGCCTGTAAGCAAACCGGCCCGGGATACTTCGCTCCATCCGAACCACGCTCGTGCCAGAGTTCAGGAACACCGCACCTCGTTGCCGTGGCGGATTATGAACGAAGAAGTTGCTGCGGCTGATGCGCAGGGGTACTGTGTCTTAGAAAGGCCGCCCTATGCCCGACCAGGAAGAAGAAATCGAACGACTCGAACGCCAGTTTCCCGCTCTCTCAGGAGAGGCCTTCGCAGCGGCCCGCGAGCGAGTGTTGGCGTCAGGACAAAGCGTGCTTCAAGTCGAAGGGTCTTCCCTCTATGAGGTGTTCCCCGACGGGCGAAAAGTTTTCCTGAAGCACGTCGAGGCGCCGACCACGGTGATTCCCGGCACTAAGCTCACGATACGTTGAGCACCCAGGTCCCGAGAATGAGGATGTTTGCGGGGCCCAATGGCTCCGGAAAAAGTATCCTCAAATCCTATCTCCCAGCCCCCCTGCTGGGCGTATATCTGAACCCGGATGAGATCGAGGCGGCACTACGACGGGAGGGCTACCTGGATCTCCGGGCTCTGGGGGTCGCCACAACCGCTTCAGAGGTTCTGCCTTGGTTCACAAGCTCGGAGCTTCTGAGCAGCGAGGGTTTGCTAGCTGCGGCCCAGCGGTTGCGCTTCACTGACGGGAAGCTGATGCTCGAAGGAGTTGATGCAAACGCCTATCTGGCTTCGGTAGCCGTGGATTTCCTCCGCAGCCGATTTCTTACCCTAAGGACAAGCTTCACATTCGAAACGGTGATGTCTCATCCAGGCAAGATCGACCTGCTGCAGGAGGCTCACCGGGAGGGCTACCGGACCTATCTGTACTATGTCGCTACTGAGGATCCGGCGATCAACATCTCCCGGGTTCGCAGCAGGGTGATTCTGGGCGGACACCCGGTGCCTGAGGACAAGATCATCACCCGCTACCACCGCTCTCTGGATCTCTTGATCCAAGCGATCCGACAGACAAATCGGGCCTACATCTTCGACAACTCCAGCGAAAATCCCACGAACTACACGTGGGTCGCCGAGATCACCGAGGGACGAACATTGGAACTGAAGACGACACGCGTACCCGCCTGGTTCAAGCGGTCCGTCCTTGAGCGGATTGGGTGAGCCCGCGTCAGTGATTAAGTACAACGGCGCTCTCTAGAAGGGATTTCTGCGCCTCACCGGGTAATCCGGGCGCCAACGAATGCTGCCCAAGTCGGCGTTCTGCTGGGAAGTGGGGTAGAAGTGGTGCACCCATTAGGAGTTGAACCTAAAACCTTCTGATCCGTAGTCAGATGCTCTATCCAATTGAGCTATGGGTGCTCCCTGAGCCGCAAAAGCTAAAGACCCAAGGGTCTGTCCGCAAGTGCTTTTTTTGGCGCTCTTTCCGGTCGGAGGCCCTCAGCTTCGGCTGTAGC